>CAZNLA010000281.1:0-7218 GCA_964573385.1 uncultured bacterium | reverse complement strand
TCGGACTTTCACCGACTAAAACCACCAAGTTTCTCTTGGCGCACGTTTTCAGTTTACAGTGATTAATGTTAGATTTTCGGTATTCAGTATATGCCTTGTAAAGGCATTTTAATAAGTAACCCCAGGCGAAAGCCTGGGGATTAAAACATAAAATTGTTTGCGCCTCGAAGAGGTACTTTTATAAAACCACCTTTCAAAACTTATAACTGGTTAGTTATATTTTCAATTTCTTATCTAATTTATCAATCCACAATAAAACAATATTCCCGGTCATCTCAGTGGAAATCAGCATATCAAATTCTTCTGGTTTTTCTATATTATCACATTTTAATTTAGCCTGAACATTTAGAACAGGAGTTTTTTTCTCGAATGTTTCCCTTACCGCGTTTCGTATCGCACATCCGGAGCAATGATATGTCTTACCGCAACCTTCCGGCAAACGGGCATACGCGCATTCAAAAATATCGCCACCAAATTCCCCGTAAATTTCATCAATCTCTTTTCCCAGTATCTCTAATGCCGGTACATTTGCGTATATTGCTTTTAAATCATTAGTAACTGCCATCACCGGGAATTTCAGAGAACTTAAGTATTCCTTTAAAGTAACCCCCATTTGAAACTCCAGGTTACTCACACAGTCCTCACATATACCATGCGAAACCCGTTCATCATCCTCGTTACCGGATGTATTTATCTCTTTTTTACACCACGCGCATATTCGTTTCATTAAATACCCACTACATCAATCATTTTTTCATTCCAGATGTTATTGTTATTAATTCCATATATATCGAAAAAATTAAAAGAATTATAAAAAGAAATTCATAAAAAGTATATCATGATTTTACGTATTTTTCTAAATTTTGACTGATAAAAAAAGTTATGCAAAATTAACATGATTTAAGCATCAACATCCATTAATGCATCTTTTAATACAGTTACTGTATATGGCTTTTGCAATACGCCGGTAACACCTTTGCCGGCGAATCTGGCGCCGATATCTTCTTTGCTATAACCGCTAGATAGCAATACTTTTGCGTTTGGATTAATACGGCGTATCTCTTTGAATGCTTCCGCGCCGTCAACATGTGGCATGGTCATATCCAAAATCACAAAATCAAACTCATTATATTTTTGTTCGTAAATGTTAATGGCTTCCCTACCATCATTTACCGTGGTTACTGAATATCCTAAATATTCCAGCATAGTTGCGCCTACTGCGCGGATGCTTTCCTCGTCATCCGCCAACAATATATTCCCTTTTCCCTTCCATTCGCTTTTCTCATTGCCTTTTACTTCACCAGATAACATTGCCGGTTCATTAATAGCCGGGAAGAGTAATTTAAAGGTTGTGCCTTTGCCGACTTCGCTATATACCTTTATGGCACCTTTGTTGGCGCGAATTATGCCAATTACTGCTGATAAGCCTAAGCCGCGACCCAGGAATTTGGTGGTAAAAAATGGTTCAAATATTCTCGCCTGTGTCTCTGCATCCATACCACAACCGGTATCGGCTACTTCAATATGGGCATATAATCCCGGGGTTAAATCATCACATAATTCTGTATTTTTCAGATAATATTCGTCACAACGGGTTGCGCCTACAGCAATTGATATTACCCCACTGCGATCCCCTATCGCATCTGAAGCGTTGATAATTAAGTTCATTACTATCTGCCGTATCTGGCTTGGGTCTGCCTGAATAAATGGTATCTGTTGTTCAACATGTAAATTAAGAATTGCTTTTTTGGATATTGTCGTTTTCAACAAATGCGTCATTTCATTAACTAACTCGCCGAGATTTATATTCATACTGGAGAAAGATGCTTTTCCGCTATACGCAAGCATTTGCTGACATAATTCCGCGGCACGGTGCGACGCAATGATAATCTGTTTGATATTGTCACGTACCGGTGAAACATTTGATAACGACAACAGTGATAAATCCGCGTATCCCAATACCGCCATAAGGATATTGTTGAAATCATGGGCAATGCCGCCTGCCAAAACTCCCAAACTTTCCATTTTTTGCGATTGCTGAATCTGCTGGTTAAACTTATTGCGGTCATGTTCCATCTTTTTCTTTTCAGTAATATCTCTGATACTGGCGCGTATCCCCAGGCATTCGTTATTATCACCCCAGACCGTTGTATATACCTGGTTAACCCAGCGAATAGTGCCATCCGGCATAATTATACGGTATTCAAGTTCTTTGCCGGAATCACCATTTTCGTGATGTTTTGTATAAATAGTCATATCTTCCGGATTAATTATTGATGTTAATAATGATGGTTTTTTGTAAAACTCGTTGGCGATATGCCCGGTTATTCTGTGGCAAGACGGTGAACAATACGCAAAATTACCGGCATTATCTATCCAATACTCCCAATCATATGTATTATCAGCAACAATCCTAAACTTTATCTCGTTTTCTTTTATCTGATCTGACAATGTTTCATCACGTAATCTTTTTGATAACATCATCCCTAATGATGCTGTCCCTAAAGGATATATGGTTAAAACCGGAATATAAATCTGCATGAATGTTTTTACAATTTTATCCGGAGGTAAAAGAAGAACCATTATTAACATGGCAATATGAACAACTACACCAAACAGAAACATTTCCCACCATGATATAGATGCCAGTGATTTTCTGCGGAAGTGTCGCCATATTAACCCAATTGCGCATGATGATATAATAACACCGATACCCATCCAAACCCCGGCACCACCCTGTGTATAACGCAAGGCTATTGTCATAACCATTGCAATAATAGTGGGGATAAAACCAAAATATAAACCTGTGATGCAGAGTAATATTGAACGTGTGTCAAATACAATCCCAGGTACGTATACCCATGGTGTCAACATCACCGCAACAGCAATCAAACCCAGAATAATCCCAATAAACCCTTGCCGCCATGATAATTGCCTGGTTTTCCAACGTAAAGTAGTTGAATTAAAAACAATTATTATTGCCAACAATAAAGCAACATTATGAATAATACCAATATAGGACGATTCTAACATGTAAACCTCTGAATAATAAACAAGCCATTGTCACTTGTTATCTGATAAAACAGCAACTATCCAAACTGTTGCACATGATAATTTTAAAGCTTAATATATCATGTAATATCACTAAGGATTATACCTTAGATTCTGAGTGTTGAATACATTTTAGTACAGTTTTTTACTATATTTTGTTTTTTTATTTGCATATGATTTTCGCTTTGTTAGTACCATCAGATAACGCTCTGTAAGAACAATATTCCTAAAAAGAAGGAATATTGCTCTTACAGAGCGTTGGATTTTATTTATAAACTTACCCAGCGGAGTTACCATGGGTTATGGAATTAACATTATTAGGACAGAACTTTCGCTTAAGGTCACTTCGACAAGTTCAGTGACCTTAAGCGAAAGTCCTGTATATATTAGCCACGGAGTGGCGACATAATGAGTAACCCCAGGCGTCAGCCTGGGGAAGTAACAGACAACTATAATGAGCCTCGTAGAGGTGACATTATAAACGCACCTCTCCGAGGCGCAGTCGATAGTATGCTTTAATCCCCAGGCTGACGCCTGAGGTTACTCATTAAAATGCCTTTCCAAGGCATTTATTACCCTTAAACCGAAAACTCGTCCAATTTATTTAGATTTAGGAGGCTTTTACAAAACCCAATGTATTGCGAGCATCTTGCTCACAATACTCCGAGCAGGATGCTCGGAATACTCCTGGTTATATAGATTTGTAATTATCTGTTAGATTGCATAGATTGTAACATTTATCTCTGTCACTTCGACAGGCTCAGTAACCGTAATTTCTACCGATCACTGAGACTTGTCGAAGTGACCACGTCTGAAAACCGAAAACTATAAACTTGTACTATTTAATACCAGTTATTCCGGTATCAAAATAGCTGTAACTGATGGGCCATTAATTTTTCTCATGCCTGTCATCACATCTTCTTTGGTAATTTTTTTCAGTTTTTCCAGCATTAATTGGAAATATTCCAGGGGTGCGCCAATTGCGGCCAGATGTGTATAGTCATGGCACCAGTTTCTGTTGGTTTCGTGCCCCATAATATGGCCTGCGCGTATAGTTGTCTTTGCGCGGTCAAGTTCCTCATCTGTTACCAATTCATTTTGTAATTTTTGCAGTTGTTCAACAAATAATGGAGCAATTTTATTTATATTTGCGGGTGATGTGCCAATATTGATGGCAAATTGACCTATCTGTACATGGGGTGCATAACCAGAACCTACGGAATACGCCAATCCCTGTTTATCCCGCAGTTCGCGGAATAATCGCGAACTCATACCACCACCAAGGATTATATTGGCTACACGCAGTGGTATCATCATGTCATCACCAAAAGGTGGGGCATACCAACTCATTACTAAATGTCCCTGATTCATCTCTGCTTTTGTTTCCACCACTTCAACATCGTCAGTCAGTGGGTTAAAAACCGGGAAATAAGGCACAAATTTTCGTGTTGGCAAATGCCCAAAATAATTATTCATTATCGCTAATAACTTTACAGGTTCCATATTGCCAGATACACAAATAACCATATGACGGTCATTTAAAATTTTATTGTATTCGGCCAATAATAATTCCTGGTTTAAGCCTGATAAAGCCTGCAGAATTTTTGTACCGGTGAAAGAATACGGGTGATTTGTATAAACAGTTCTAACTATCAAATCACGCACTATTTCACCCGGCATATCCAGGGAAGCCTGAATAGCCCCCGCCATTTGCTGCATCTCCTTTTCCCATTCAACATAGGTAGGACGCAGAAACACATCTGACAATAATTCCAGAGCAATATCAAATTTTTGCGGCAAAAACGCGGCGGAAAGATATTGATAATCATTATCCAGATGATCACTTAATGATATCGCGTTATTGTCCAGTTCTTTCAAAATCGTTTCCGCGTTTCTGGTGGTGGTTCCCTTCAGTGTTAATCGACTGCGCAATAATGACGCACCGGCGATATCGTCGTATCTTTTGCCGCCTTCTATACCAATGCTCACCACGGTACGCGCGGAATTCGGTGCCGGAATATATATTAATTCTATGCCATTATTTAAATAATATTTTTCGTAATTCATTTATTCATTTCCCTCACCCGGCATAACTAATACCGTGCATGATTTATCTGTACTCAGATATTTTTCCGCTGTCTTTTTCAGGTCATCAATAGTTAATGACCTGATAATATCAAGATTTTTGCCGACACATTCCAAACCCATATTTTCAACTAATAAACTGCTTGCCAACTCCGCCATACCAACCACCCTCTCCACCTGAGTCGCGAATTGCGACTCCAGGCATATTTTGGCCATATCTAATTCTTCTGCTGTCGGCGGTTCGCTTATTATACGGTCTAATACCCCCATAAACAGTTCCTGTGCCTCTTCAATACGTTCGTGATTAACTATGGCATAATTCAAATATCTGCCACAATCGCGCATGGTATAATTGCCACCACCAACCGCGACAAAAGGTGTGTCCGGCAATTTTTCTATTAATTCCATTTGCATACGGCAACTTACACTGCTACCGGCAATTAACGATATTGCATCCAGAGCACAGGTATCATGAATATCTTTTGCGGGGGTAGTCATAAATCCAGTAAGAATATAAGCCATATTTTGCGGTGCTGTCATGGTTTCCACACTGCGTTGGGGTGGGTTATCCATAATTAACACCGGGAAATCAACAGGTTGTGGATCGACAAAATTATAATATTCTGCCACCATCGCTATAATTTCTTCCGGATTTAGATCGCCGGCAACGGTGGTAATCATTGCCTGCGGTTGATACCATTTACGGTAAAACGCGTATATTTCATCACGGCTTATTTGCGATATAATTTCCTGCGTACCAATTACCTCGCGATGGTATGGGTGTGTTGGCATTAACAGTTGATTTAGCTTTTTAATGGCGCGGCGAAAAGGGTTATCCTTACCCATTAATATCTCTTCCAATACAACCATGCGTTCGCGCTTTTCAACATTTTCCATATTATCCAAATCTATTGCCGGGCCTATCTCTTCTTCGGGTAATGCCGCGTTCATCAGCATATCTGCCTGCAATTTCATCGCCAATCGTAAATTGCTGCCGTCATCATCTTTTGGGAATGTTGAATAATAATAGGTACAATCGTCAGAAGTCGCCGCATTTATCCGCGCTCCAATGCCTTCCATAATTCTGTCGAACTCACCCACCGGGTATTCGGAGGTACCCTTAAACATTAAATGTTCCAAAAAGTGTGAAACACCATTATTGCTGTCATCTTCATAAGACGCGCCGACCAGTACATTTGTCTGCAAATGCAAAATATCACCTGGTTTGCGAATTATTATCAATCTGTGACCATTAGGATACTGGTATAAAATCGCTGGTTCTTCCAGATATGGTAAATAATATTCATTATTAGTTGCTGATTCGGATAAATTATTCATCAATCTCCTTTCGGCATGGTTGGTGCCAATTACAACATGAATTGTAACAAAAAAATATCTTCATTGGAAATAATAAAAATTAAACAGGACTTTTGCAAAACTTATCTGAATGGAAAAGAATGCCGCATAATATTCTACTTATCTTTTCGTTTATTCCTTCACCTATTAATTCCATAACCCACGGCAACGCCGCTGGGACATAGTATCATCATAAAGATTACGCTCTGTAAGAGCAATATTCCTAAAAACAAAGGGATTCTGCTCATACAGAGCGTTTGATTATATTTGTAACTTACATAGCGGCGTTGCCATTACCCTTATACACATCTTTTTATTTAAAAAATAATGTTCAATATTAGGCGACCCCGCTGGGGTTGGTTTAAATCACACATTATCTTTTCAAAAAATAAAATGTGTATAAGGGTGAGGCTGACGCCTGGGGTTACTCATGATGTCGCCACTCCGTGGCTAATATATTAAAATCGGTTGATATCGGTCGAAGTCGGTAGAAATCGATTCTATTTCGAGTATAAGTTAAGTGACCATACTAAAATCCTGACTTTTTTGTACAAATTTCGGTGTTAACGTCTTAAAAACCTAACTACTAAGAACCTAAGAACCTAAGAACCTAAGAACCTATTCCCACATAACAAAAAAAGCGCAGGAATATTTCCTGCGCTTTGGAAGTTAAATTGGGGTGGATAGTCGGGATCGAACCGACGACCTCCAGTGCCACAAACTGGC
>CAZNLA010000280.1:0-7258 GCA_964573385.1 uncultured bacterium | reverse complement strand
ACTAATTGCATAAACTTTTTTTTGTAAATTAGTCTGACGAAACTGAGTAATTACAAAACTATTGACATGTGTACCAAGAAATAGTACAATATATTTAACCGGTAAAATAATATATCGACAAAAAGGAGAACCACATGTCAAATCAATTCACCAAACGGGGGTTCACCCTCATTGAACTGCTGGTCGTAATAGCTATTATCGCTATTCTTGCCGCAATTCTATTCCCTGTATTTGCGCGAGCGCGGGAAAAAGCACGACAAACCACCTGTACCAGTAATCAGCGGCAAATAGTCGCGTCGATGCAAATGTTTGCCCAGGACCATGAAGAAACATTACCAAACACCGCATCAGTATGGAATGATATCGAGGTTGATCCCGGTGTATTAGTTTGCCCAACAAAAGGGAAAAACACTGTCATCGGATATAGTTATAACAGATACATGGCAGGTTCATCTCTGGGTGAGTTTGATAATCCTACTGCCGTTATATTAACTGCAGACAGTGACAAATCAAACAATGTAATTACATCATGGTTAGATTTTGCGTCACGCCATTCAAACCAGTGTATAATGTCCTATGCTGATGGCCATGTTGCCCCGGTTTCCGGAATAACTAACCCTATAACAGCAAAACTGCCAATAGATTTGCTAACTGGTTTAAGTGGAGTATTTACTGATAATCAGGTTATTGGTAATTGGACAATTACAAAATCCCCAACATCAAATGTACAAATGGATTCCGCAAATGGTAATCCCGCACCTTCCTTATCAGTGGCATACGGTGGCGGTACCTACGCAAGCGCATCCTATACCTTCCCAACAACCCCTACAGCAAACGATAGTTGGGAAATCAGTGGTGATATTCAATTTAACACCGGTGGTAACTCTTATGGTGAGTTCCACGCTTATGACAGTGCAAATAAAGAGATTGTAAAATTGTATTTATTCGGATACAGCAATACTTCTTATGATTTCCATCTGAATGGCGCATACAGACCATATGGTACCGGAACTGCTGCCGCGGGTGATATTATTGCCGCAAAAGTAATTGGCAAATGGAGACCATTTAAAATCATGGTAGCTAATGGCCAAGTGCTTTACCAGATGGATGATATTGTGTATCAGACAACACCAATGGGCACCAGCACATGGAAAGATATTAAAAAGATTACCATCAACGGTGGTTATCCACACGGTTTCACCATCCGCGCAGATAATTTACGGTTTGGTGCATATTAAAATATTTTAGAATATAGTTTCATGTTAGCGCAAGTAAGAAATAAATCACTTATTTGCGCTTTTTTTCTATTTTATTTTTCACAAAAAATGTATTGACAATGTATTAAAGATGGGTATAATTAACAGAAAGGAGCAAAATATTATGTTAAAACACAAACAATCATCAGGTTTCACACTCATTGAATTGTTAGTCGTGATAGCTATTATTGCTATTCTAGCCGCAATTCTGTTCCCGGTATTTGCACGTGCGCGAGAAAAAGCACGACAAACTACCTGTACCAGTAACCAACGGCAAATCATGGCATCTGTACAAATGTATGCCCAGGACCATGATGAATCATTCCCAAGGTCAGACACATTCTGGTCCGACCTGAAAGTAGACCCGGGTGTTTTAAAATGCCCATCAGCAGACAAAACAAACCCGGTAAGTTACGCGTTTATGTATGGACTGGCAGAAACCAGTATAGGTTCCATGTCAGATCCAACTACTGTCCCTGTCACCTGTGACGCTCAGGGTGCAGTATTCACAAATATGATAGTTGACCCCGCAGAAGCGCAGATGCGCCATAGCAGTCAATGTATTGTTAGTTACGCAGATGGTCATGTTGGTTCTGTTAAAGACCAATACACACTGTTTACAGTTAAAGTACCCGGAGAAATTGTAACATCATCAACCTCTGGCGTAGTAAAACTTGTTTATGACGCAACAAAACCAGCACTATCCAAAACCGCGGCAAGTCTTAATAGTCTTACTCCGGTTACCGGAAGCGTGCCTACACAGGCAATTGGCTCCGGTGGGTTTGTGTTATTAGGTACTGGTGCCAATGGAAATCCTACTCTGGATGAAACCACAGTTCAATCTCCTTTTAAACCACTGACATTTGTCACTGCCGGTTGGACACAGGGATGGAAACTGAATGGCACTAACAGCCGCTTTGTTCTTAATAATGGTACAGCCGACCAGACCGGACAGGCATATACCACCGGTTGTTCAACAACTGCTTTCGAAAAAATTAAAATCTCAACATCTGATTATAAACCGTTTATAGCTACTATTGTCATAGGCAAATATGATGGTAACGGTGGCTCTTTCCAGGTAGGATTTTCATCAAATCCCAATATTACCGGTGGTGTATCCGGTATGGTAGTAAAAGGCAGTGCCGCATATGGTGCCGCAACTATTGAAAACTACGCATACGCACACATTTATCAGGTCACTTCACCTGGTTGCCCAATCTATTTTTATATGCGTAATGCATCCGTTGGATACAACCAAAACCGTGAATTCGGTGTAACCGGAATTTTCTACGATAAACAATAATATTTTTTAGTTATCTGTGAAGGATGAAGCTATATTAATATAGCTTTCATCCTTCACTTTTTTGCCTATTTGATTCTTCAATTTCTTATCTTCATTACATATAATTCATCTTTTTTGTATCTGCTCCCCTATCATTTTTAGCCGTAATATAGTATATTATTATTACATTTACATTTTGGGGTAGCAATGCAAAGAATACCATGTCCAATATGCAAACACGAAAATATTATTGAACCGGGCAAAATTTCCAATTGCGCGGTGTGTGATGTTGATTTGGTTTTATGTAAATATTGCATTTTTTTAAATAACAATGAAAGTTGCGGACATGCTAAAGGCGCTCAATATTATTTACCTAATGGCGAAGGCGCAAAAAATTGTTCATATTACGAATCCAGGTATAAAAGAGAACCAACATTATGGGAGAAAATACCTGCACATGTCTGGGTAGCTATATCTATTGCGTTGGCTTTTATATTACTAACAATAGTCGCGTATTCAATTGACCCGGAGATGCGTCATTTCCGCGGAAATGAGCTACAGGTAAATATAGAAGTAATAGATAATTTAACCACAGGAAATAAAAAAGCATTATATATAAACGTAATTAACCCATTACAGATAAAAAGTACTGATATTACCTTGCAGATTTCCGGTGATTTTATATCCAATGTATTAATTGGACAACCTGTAATAACTAATATCCCGGGAGTTTTTCCCAAAAAAATACAGAAATATGAAAATAAATTGACAATAACATTAGATCCACTGGCACCTGATAGCAACTATATCATAATAATTCCATATAATCCCAACTATATTGGCGAAAAGAATTTGCATATACAGGTTTTTGCACCGCAAGTGATTAAAGTACAGGATATAGATCGCATTATTAATAATGAATGATTAAACTTTTAATTATAATGAAACAAACCAGCAGCAATAAACATGTGTAAGATAAACTATATCTAACCCGGAAAATCGTGAATAAATTTCACTTAAATACTGTTATTAAATACCGGTCACTGGTATAATATACCTGACCCCAAATGGAGGAAAAGAAAATGTCAGTCGAAGATAAAACTATACTACGCAATTTATTCAGAGCTATTACTAAACGTGAAGCATTGGATGTTTCTGACGCGCGTATAGGTTGTGCAAAAGGAGTACTTACCATTAGTGGCATAGTGCGCCCGGCAATGGGATTTATATCTGTAAAACCTAAAGAAGAACTGAGATTTATTTTAGATGATATCAAACGAGACCCTGATGTACGGGATGTAGTATTGCAATGCCGGTTTGAACAATCACCGAAGAAATAGGATTATGAATAATTTTTCAACAGAAGATTTAAAAAGAGATGAAGGTATTTTATTTATCCTTTCCGGACCTTCGGGTGTAGGGAAAGATACCATATTGCGCCGGGTTCTGCCACGGTTAACAGAAATCCGCACATCTATTTCTATTACTACCCGCGACCCGCGGCCACATGAAAAAGATGGCATTGACTATTTTTTCGTTAGCAGCGAAAAGTTTGCTGAAATGTTAGAAACAGGTGATATGCTGGAACACGCGGCAGTTCACGGACATTTTTATGGAACACCGCGCAAATGGGTAGAAGATGAATTAAATAAAGGAATGGACGTAATACTGGAAATAGACGTACAAGGTGCGTTACAGGTACGCAGAGAGTTTCCAGGTGCCATTTTAGTTTTTCTGGCCCCACCCAGTTGGGATGAATTAGCGCGCAGATTGCACTGGCGCAAAACGGAAGATGACAACACCATTCGCCGGCGATTAGAAAACGCAAAACATGAAATGGAACGTATAGAAAATTATGAATATCTGGTTATAAATGATAAATTAGACGATGCTGTAAGGGATGTTGAATCGATAATCATAGCCGAAAGATTACGTCCATGGAGATATTCTCATTTTGCACCTACCGAGGAAGATGATAATGCGTGATACAAATAAATTTTGTGTTGTTGTAGGTATAACCGGCAGCATTGCAGCATATAAAACTGCGGAATTAATACGATCTTTACGTTCGCTAACCGATTACCGTAACCCCGGTCGTAAAATTGTTATACGTCCTATTTTAACCGCTAACGGAGCTAAATTTATAACACCGGAAACATTACAAACTGTGTCCGGTGGCAAGGTTTATACTGATCTTTTTACCGATTCCGCTGATTGGGATGTTGAACACATAGGTTTATCTGACGATGCCGATTTACTGCTGATTGCCCCCGCCACCGCCAACTTTATGGCGAAAATGGCACATGGTATTGCGGATGATTTATTAACATCCGTGACCTTAGCCTGTACCTGCCCTGTGGTTATTGTTCCTGCTATGAATGTAAATATGTGGGAAAACGCGGCAACCAGAGCAAATGAAGAAACTTTGCGCAAACGTGGCGTACGATTCATTGGTCCGGAAAATGGCGAACTGGCATGCGGATATTCCGGTAAAGGCAGAATGTCTGCTGTAAGCGATATTACATCCATGGTTGAAGGATTATTTTTATCACGCTACAAAGATTTATGCGATAAAAAAATTGTTGTTACTGCCGGTCCTACCCGTGAACATATTGACCCGATAAGATTTTTAAGCAACCCAAGCACCGGAAAAATGGGCTATGCTATCGCGATAGAAGCCGCAAAACGCGGAGCACATGTCACATTAATCAGTGGCCCGGTCGATTTATCTGCTCCTGAAGGAATACAGGTTATAAATGTTACATCAGCAGCAGAGATGAACGAAACTTCAAGCATTATCGCACCAAGAGCAGATATTATTATTGGGGCGGCAGCACCAGCAGATTTTACACCACTAAAAACATCTGAACATAAAATTAAAAAATCCGGGAGAAGCACAGAAAACCTTGAATTAGTTTCAACTCCGGATATTCTGGCTAATGTTGGAAGCAATAAACGCGACGACCAGGTAATAATCGCGTTTGCCGCAGAAACAGAAAATATTATCCAAAACGCGACAGATAAGATTAAAAAGAAAAATGCTGATTTTATTGTCGCAAATGATGTTACTGTTGAAGGTTGTGGATTTAGCACAGATACCAATAAAGTGACCTTAATTTATGCAGATGGCGAAATTAATGAGTTGGAATTAATGAGCAAATCTGCACTCGCAAATGTAATCCTTGATTCGGCATTGCTATTAAGCGATAAAAAATCCACTAGATAAAGTGACACACAATGCTATAATATTATGAGATAGCATTGAAAATAAAAGTAGTTTTAAAGGAGATTTTATTATGTCAGGAACAGCAGTTTATACCGTTATGCCACATACCGCAACGCCATTACCGGTAGCATTACCGGCGGCAGTACCGGCATTTTCCGCAACAGGTATGGCCATCACCGGGTTAGGAATTGCCGCGGTTAGCGTGGCTATTTATTTAGCGGTTAAAGATTTAAAACGCGAACACGATGAATCAATTGCTATCTTTAACGCAAGGTCTGACACATATCAAAATAATATTATCGAAAAAAACGCCGTCTATTCCGCACAATTGGCGTCCGCATTGGAATCCGCAAATGTCACATATCAGACTGCAAATCAAAACGCAATGGAAGATTTTATAACCCATAAATTGCGTAGTTGTATGCAACGAATGATGATTACCCCAGACGCACCGAATGATCTGATAAGCAGATTAAAGCAATTGCAGGACGATTTTAATACAACCGGCGAGTCAGATGAAATTGCGGAAAGAATATATCAATTATCAAACGAGATATTTGAAAACACTGCATTATCCACCCATTCTATTTCTGCTGAAGAACTGTTGGACGAAATTGAAATTGTTAAACAGGAGATTATTTTATTGCCGGCAGAAATGCAAAATATTATGCTGGAGTCCTTAGCACAATACGAGAAAATAGCGGATAAACAAACAAGAATGGCATTGCAGGGCATTAAATTACTGAAAGAACGGATCTATCGTGAAATAACAGCAATTAAGAAACGCGAAGCAGAACGTGAAGAAAGCAGAAAACTTATCAACGAAGCATTAGCATGTATAAACGCAATGCAAAAACAGAGTCTGGAAATTAAATATCAACAACTGGCAGCAACATACTTAAACGAATTACAGGAGTTGATACTGCAAACCAGCAATATCGCGGTGATAAAAGATATGTATCAGAAAATAAATAACAGTTATCTGGAATGTGAAGAGTTACTGCAAAAATTGTCTGATAATGAATATGTTAAGATTAAATTAATCGAAACATTGCTATCTATGGGGATGCAGGTGCAAATGAAAGAAGATGGAGAAGAAGGGATAGTAGCTATCATCGACTCCACCGTCGGCATGGATTTTTCATTACAGAATGGACAGATGAAAGCAGAGATGATTGCCATAAATGACGAGAAAACCGTGATGCCGGATAAAGTCGAAGAAGGATGCAAAATTACCGACGCAGTAATGGAAAAACTCGCGGAAAATGGTATGGAAGTGCACGAAAAATTCAGAAAATCGCAAAAACACGAAGAAGGGCATAAATTGCGGGTAGTAAAAGTAAAAACAGCAGGAGAAGAAGTAACCGCCCACGCAGAAGAAAAGAAATACCTGAAAGCAGGAGAATAATTTTAATAACATTGAAAACGTAAGTTTTGTGTAATAGACTTGTCCGCAAATAATAAGTGAGTAGATTTTGTGGCTATTTTTCAGTC
>CAZNLA010000279.1:0-7289 GCA_964573385.1 uncultured bacterium | reverse complement strand
CCTTAACATAGGTGATAACATCGCCGGCCCAGCCAGTGTAGGTGGATGATACGGTGCCGTCAGCCTGGCGTTTGTAAATGCCTGGAAGGCGGTTTTTATTGTCCTGCGAGTACATGGTAACTGCCATCGCTAATTGGCGAAGGTTTGATGTACAGGTGGTCTGACGTGCTTTGGCGCGGGCCTTAGCAAAGATTGGGAACAGGATACTGGCCAAAATCGCGATAATCGCAATTACTACCAGCAGTTCGATGAGGGTGAAACCCTTTTTCTGTGAACGCATAGTCGTTCTCCTTTAAAAATTTTGATCAGGGGTATTTTTAAGGTCTTTGACCGCCCCGGATAATGTTTCTGGCATTATCATAATATCTTATTCCCTGTTTAGCAAGGGGAAATTTCAAGAAAAGGTTAATGAAAGATTAAGAAAAGATTAAAATTGATTTTTTTTATAAATTTAAACATTTAAATTGTGCATCCACAGATTTTATCTATATGAAATAATAATTTTTCTTTATAATTTTAAAATTTTCATATTTTTCCGTCCCCCCCTTGACGTTACCCCCTGAAATTCCTATAATAACAGACTGTGTGCGACTTACCCCCAGCCTTATAATTTGGGGGCATTAGCGGTGATGTGTTAGCAACCGCATCCGAGGAGGAATTGCACAGTGTCAATTGAACAATTTGAGCATCAATTAAGTGAAAAAGGCCCTGCCGTTCACTTATTGTATGACACCGTAGCTGACTATTTAATACAACGTGGTCAGCCTGCGAAAATCGGCGACATTGCGAATGTAGCCGGCAAAAAAATAAATGCCGGCCTTAAATTAATTCGCGAAGCCCTGGTGCAAAACGAAATATTTGCTGGTGAAGAACGCAGATGGAACCTTTCCATCCGTGCCAGTATGCATCGTCCGGTAGAAGGCACCATCAGGTCAGTATTGCGTGAAATCGGTAAACCATTATCCGTACAGGTTTTGGCAAACGAATTAGCGATAGTTAATCTGCGGAGCGTAGATTATTTCGTTACATTGTTACCATCATTCCTGGCTAAACGTCCGCAATATTTCCGTCTGTCAGACGGTCGTTGGGCATTAACCGAATGGTTACTGGATACTGAAACCGGTAACGAAGATGATATTTACGAAAGAAACTTTTTCCAGTTTCTTGATCAGGCGCAGTTAGATATTGATATCGCGTCCGAAACTGAGTTCAGCAAAGAAGATAATTATGCTGACATCGCCTTATCATTAGTAGAAAAATTTGATTTTCCTGTTCCTACAACCATTATACAATTTGTTATTTGGCAGGTTATGAAGGAAGATTTTGATAATGCAGAATGTTATAAAGCTATGCTTGCTGACAACCGCATTACATTATTAACCGGTAATTGCTGGATGCCAACCGCACGGGTTAGTGAATTAACAGAAGATTTAAATGAATTAAGCAATATGGCCGATATTGCTCTGGCCGAAGAAATTATAATGGAAGGCCCATATATTGCTACCCCGGGCGACATACAGGAAACATATGATTTTATTGCGGAAAGTGGATGCCCACAGAAACTGAGCGATATTGTGGTAGCAGTGCTTGAATACAGCAAAACAAATCAATATTACAAAATGGTTTACGATGGTGTTGCAGACGCGCTGCGCGAAGATACCAACTTCCAGTTAGTTGGAAAACAGACATGGACTCTGCCAGCCATGATTCCACAGGAAGTTATGGAAGTGCCGGAACAGTTACTGACAGAATCAGTAGATACCAGTTCATTCATTGATCCGGAAACTGATGTTGAGTTAAGCGACGAAGGTATGGACGGAAACCTGGCTATATGGGTACACGACCCACGGTACGAAGATTTCGGTGGCGAACACGAAGTTGAATTATCCAATGAAATGGCTGATGAGGCTGTTTTAGAAACCAGAATACCATTATTATACGACCATCGCGAAATGGGAACATTAAAATTACGCCAGGCAGATATGGGATTCTTCCCGACAGATACTTCGCTTGCGTGTATTACAGTTCACGTCAATGATGAAGTATTCCAAATTTGGATTAATAATGATGAATTGTTAATACATGGCTTAAATGAATGGTACGCTGATAATGACATTCCTGTTGGTGCTATGTTGTTATTCACCCGTGGTGAAGAATTAGACGATTATATTTTGACCTGGGATGGGGCTAAAGACGAATTAATAACCCTGACAGACGAAAGAATACATAGATTGTTGAACCTGCGTGATAGCGCGGAACAGGAAAACTGGTCTGTTCATGATATTATGACACAGGTTATGAATGCCCACCCCGAAGGCGCGCATTTCTTAACTATCTGGGCAGAGGTAAACGTTGTCCGTCGCACACCAAAACGTGTGGTGGCATCCAACCTCAGCAGTTATCACTGCTTCTCATCACCTGCCGGCAGCGAACGTTGGAAATTGGACGACAGGAAAATAGAACAGGGAAGAAAGAAAAACAAAAAGAAATTTATCCAGTAATATCAAAAACCGCCGGTTTAAAACCGGCGGTTTTTTTACAACATAAAACTCCCGGAATTTTAGCATATACAGTAACAAAATCCATAAATGAACTAATACACCATTGAAACAGCCTGTTTACAACTTTATTTCTTTTCAATCCGTAGCAAAACATATTTTTCTAATCATAAATTTAAATTAATAAATCCTCTCCCTGTTTGGAGCGGAAGAACGTCTATCAGGGACTGATACTGTGTAGCGAAGCCAGGGAGGTGTCTCGTTTGTAAGTTAAATAACTTTATATTAAATAGATTATTAACAAATGATATAAAACTGGCATAAATCATGTAAAATTTTGTTAAGCCTAAAAATTTGTAAATTCCTGATTTATGCCCGTATCCACTTTAACTTTCATTATTGCCATTTGTGCGAAACACATATTCTGCTGTCCCTATTTACCTCGCATATCCATATCGTCCTCAAATAATCGCAAATTATCAAAATACATCTTCAATTTAAGATTGGATTAAAGAAATAAAATATTACAGCAATTATCACTATAATTAAGTAACCAACAATTCTATATATTTTTGCAAGTTCAGGTCTTATATTTGGTAATATATGTATCCGTATCGAAATTTCATAACATACAATACCATATAATACAATTATTATAAAAATTACCAGATTAGTTAACGATTTAATCATATTTTAATATTTCCTTTTATTTAGTTTTTGATAATTCTCTATAAAATATATCCATCGTTTTTTTATCGGTCCATTCTATAATATCATATGAATAAGTATTTCCTTTTGATGATTTTTCAGTTTTCTTTGTTATTTGTACAATATCTTTTTTAAGATAATCTTTCATCTTTTTCTGGGCAAAATAAGCTTTATGAACAGCTATATTTTCATCTCGACCAAATGAAAAATAAGATAAAAAAATGGCTTGCTCCACATCAGGAGATGTGTCTAATATTGTTGTAATAAGATTTGCAAAAGAAATAGCAGTACCAAATGAACTTGCATGCCCAATTATATTTGATATTACATTGCCTACACTTAGTCTTGATGTTTCTATTGATTTATTTATAAATCCTATCAAGGTCCCCCAATCTGAAGCATTCGACAAATATTTCCTTTGTGTTATTTCATCTGCTAATTCAGTAATAGAAGTTTTTGAGTAATATTTTCTTAAAGTTTTTTCATCATCTAAATCAATAATATCCCATTTTTTCAACATATCCTTTTTACACATCGGCTCTGCTATTGTAGGTGTAAGAGAGATTATACCTACAATTGGAATTAGACCGATAGTACTCCAACCGATTTTATCTGCCTTTGAATTTCCTGGCATATAACACCATTCCTCATCTGAGTTTTTCTTTCTTACAAGCCAAGCCAACCCACTAGCATCCACACTCCCAGCCGGCCCATTCCCGCAGTATCCGTATAAATTCAACCCGCCTTCATATCCAATCGGGTCTTCGGTGAGCCAGCGACCGTTCACTGGGTCATAATAGCGGTGCCAGCAGTAATACATTCCTATCTCAGAATCGTAGTAATAGCCGGATTTGGCGTTATAATTATAAATATCTTCAACGCCAGCCAGCGTATTCCCAAAGGCGTCACAAGCATATACACTTGTCAAAGTTCCATCGTCAGCAAACCGCTGAGCCACTTTGCCTTGCTGGTCATAAGCATACCATGTGGTGGTGTAGTTTGCAACGCTGGTGCCGGTGCCCGTTTTAACTGCGCGACCAGCAAGACCGTCAGCACCCCAAAGGTTGATGGCTGTGGGATAATAATTATAAGTATCATCAACCCTCATCTCACACAGTAGTTGATCGCCGTCATACAGGAAGTAAGTGCGGGTGCTGTTTGACTCTTTCCATGCGCGTTTGCCATCTGCAAAATAGCCACATCTCATTAAAAGAATATTGATTAATGAACCGGGAGTAGCATAGGGATCTGGGTCTTCTATTGTTTTTGATGCTTCTATCAAACGATTATCAGCATCATAAACCATATCCATATTGTCGTAAATAGTCGGATTACCGGTGTTAGAATTAAAAGTATAACCATCGTTAATAATACGATTATCGGTATCGAAAGTAAATAATTCTGGCGCGTCTTGCATCGTTTGCATTGGCAATTGCCGGTCGATACCCGTCAAATTAACACCAGTGCCAGTAGTATCGTAATGGTAAACCATTTGTGACCAGAAGGTGTTAGTTGCTTCGCCGGGTATATGGTGTTTTTCTCCGGTCAACTGGCCGCGACTGTCATATTCAAATGATATGTCGCGTTCGGTGCCAGTGGTTAATCCGTCAACTTTTGCTTTATACCCGGTCATTCGTCCGTTAGCATCATAAGTAAAATCGCTGAACTTTGATTTTATGACGTTGCCGGTAATAACCGGTTCAATATTTATATCCGGCGCAGCAATTGTTGGTATAGCAGCATTAGTCAGCGAAAGCATTTTGCCTACTGAATCGCGCGAGAAAAATGTCTGTACTTTCCACGCATCAATACTGTTCTCCGTTTTACCACGCAAATAACCTGTTAATCTGCCATCAGCATCATATCCATACTTTGCATTGCCATAATTTGAATTAATGTTTGTCATTTGCCCGGAGTTATTGAATTTCGAAGTAATAACCTGATTATTTGGCAATGTTAAAGAAGTTCTTACTCCGGCATTATTATAACCATATTTTAAAGTTGCAAATGGCAGTTGATTCAAGTAATCAATTTGATTAGTCATAAGATCAAACGCGGTTGCTTTCTCAGTTACATTCCCAATCCAGTCATAACTATACTTCTCCGCTATCCACGCCGCATCCGCGTTTCTGGTGCATAACAAAGATACCCGGTTACTACTATCGTAAGTAAGAGTGTTCTGTAAATATACATTGTTAATATTACTGTTATAACCCTGGTCAGTGTTTAAATTGATAACATCATCTTTCCGTACATCAATCAACCGTTGATAGTCGTCGTAAGTATAGATGGTAATACGATAAACCATATTCAATTATCAAAGTGCTGGGATATTTATATCAGTTATATAATATATTATAGTTATTATAATTTATTCAATAGTATGTCCCCGAATAACTATTTGGCAAAATAATTTTATTACGATTTCCTACAGCGTTAAAGCCATACCATTTATTGCAAGAATGTTAACAATATTCAGTTTTCAAAATGCTGAATTAATAAATAATCAATAATCAATAGTGACATTATTTGCCCATCTAATATTTAGAGAGAAACAAAATTTATACAAGTATATGGAGTATTTGACGCTTACCTTTATGATGGCAAAAACTACGAATTATTGAATAGACTCAACCCAAACTATTATACAGACTCCTTATTCACCATAAGTTATTGTGTATTGTGTCTCCTGTAATAATACGTTCCTCTAATAATTCATCTCCCCACACACATAAAATCTCTAACGTACGTAAATCATTAGGCAAATCACCAATAAATATACTACTACTACCATCCCATATCTCCCAGTCATGATATTTACCAGGTTTTGATCCATTTGTAAGTCGAAATTTCGGAAAAATAAATTCTGAAATCGGAAGGTTACCAATTATTTTCCAGCGTCCACTATGAATAGAAGCTTTTAAGCCTACAAATACAGGTGGGAAATATTCATTCACTCCTGATAATGTTCTATAATAAATAATAGTATCAGAGAATAAATTAAAAATCTTTATCATATATCCATATCCCATAATTCTATTATCATAATAGATAAATTGTCCATATGAAAATTTTCCGTTTAATAACGGAATAACAAAGCAATCACCTATTTTTATTCGTGGTCTTTTCATATTTATATTCCAGGGTATCCAATTTTACGAAGTAATTCAATTCCTCGTTCTACTTGTGCAACATAATTAGGATTACTTGCTGCAATACTATTAATCCTATTCAATAATGTGCCACCATTTTTAGAAAGCCCATGTAATTCAATCAGAGCTTGTTCTACTCCACGTGCGTCGTAGCGAGACAAATTAGTTAAACCTTTAATAGTTTTTATTTCAAAACGTGCTGAATGTTGTCCTGCACGACGCACAAAATTACCAGTCATCCCTATATATCCTACATCGCCATTTGCGTTAATCGATTTATAAACTGCGGTAGTTTCTACACCGTCTAACGCACTTGTCCTAACTGCAACAATTCTCGATCCACAGCCAATACCACTCCCTACCAGTCCCATATATTGATAATATCCATTGGCTATAGTTCGAATTTGCTCCATTTCATCACTGTTTAATATATCTTTCGCATTCTGTTTAGGGTATGTTTCATCGTCTCCATCATCTGCTATTGCTGTGATTATTTTTCCATTTAAACTTAATCCATTTAATTTACTTTTATTTTTTAAATTGTAAAGCTCTTGTTTAGTTATAGGAGGCGCTGTAATTGGATCATTACCAAAAACTAACCATGGTTTATTTTTGGGCCCAATCACCCAATTTGTGCCTTCCCAATCCACACTACCAACCGGTCCATTCCCGCAATACCCATACAGATTCATACCGCCTTCAAACCCAATTGGGTCTTCGGTCAACCAGCGGCCGTTTGCCGGGTCGTAGTAGCGGTGCCAGCAGTAATAAAACTCGGTTTCGGAATCATAGTAATAGCCGGATTTGGCATTATAATTATAAACTTCTTCAACACCTGCCAGCATATTACCAAACGCGTCGCAGGCATAAGAATTAATGTAAGTATTCGGTAAACCCCATATATTTACGATAAAATTACAATAATAAGAAT
>CAZNLA010000278.1:0-7301 GCA_964573385.1 uncultured bacterium | reverse complement strand
AAGTATACACCAGCACCAGTATAGCCCTGTCCTGCGCTGACATTAATATCTACCTGTTTTGCAGTCGTTGGGAAATATAAAATGCCTACGCTACATTTAGAATTGGTTGCAGTGATCTCTTTATTTACAGGAATAGTAATCGTATTGTCCAGAACAACGCTGGTTATACTTCCTTTACCACTTGCATTATAAAAATGCTCAACTATTAACGCAAGACGTTTAATACCCGGATTACCTTTAATGTATAAACTTAGTTTTCCGGTGTAGGTATTACCATCTTTTGCGGCAATAAGCGGTACTTGCCATGAAGTGCCCCACACCAGGGCACGCGAAACATCATTTGCATATCCATCTGTGTTAGTTTTTGTGAAAAGAGGAAATCCATTCCACCACGGTGCTGCCTTGTTAGGTAAAAATACTGATCCACCACCCATTACGCCATTCACAATCCCTATTGTTGCTAATGCACTCTGTACAGAATTATCTAATTTTGAATAGTCTTTCAGGTAATCCTGAATAAATAACAGTGGTGAAGTAGCAGAAAAATCGGCATTACGTGCGACGGAATACATGAAATTAACCTGAGAAATCTGATCATTTTTAAACCAGGTCGCATGACCGTCAACATAAGCAAACATTGCGCCATTTGAATGTCGCATGGTATCAGTCATACCATACGCTATGGCGGTATCGTTTGCACCGCTATCTTTTACATAGTTATCGCCATTTTTTGTTTCGGCTATTAATATCGCGGCAGTGGGTTGGGTAACATCAGCCAATGATACGCCAGATAAAAATGATGGTGTACTGGTTGAACTTGCCGGACCACCTACGAAAAAGTATGCTGATGTCGCAGTGCTTTTTCCTTTTGTCGGGCAAACTAACACATCAGGTGTTACTCCCGAGTCTGCTTGCCATGTTTCTGCCAATGGGAATGACTGGTTATGGTCCTGGGCATGCATCAATAATGATGTGGCTATTTGTCGCATATTGCTGAGACATACAGTCTGTCGTGCTTTTTCACGCGCCCGGGCAAATACCGGGAACAGTATAGCGGCCAAAATTGCAATAATGGCAATCACGACCAGCAGTTCAATAAGGGTAAAACCTTTCTTTTTCATAATATTGCCTCCTTTATAATATTCAAACAGATTCAAACTCTACGGTTCAAAAGCCAGATAACCAGCGCTGTCTCCTTTATATGTCAACCAGGCCGAACCATCTAAAGTAAACACTACCGGGGTTGAGGTTAATGGAATAGAAATTAATCCCACATATGCAAAACCAGACGGTGGACTGAATGATTTGGTAATAGATATTGAACCCTGTGAAATGGTAACATTCAACGGGCCGTTTGCACCTGCCATACCATTATTTATAAATATTATCGCACATTTTTTTGTCCGGGCACCTGCTACTGGTTTAGGTGTTAAAGTTTGGGTGGTTTTGGGTCCATCAGGAGTATCATGACTTCCCATAATAGGGTTATAAGTAGCGCCATCCCAGGTAACTTTATTTGAATAACATTTATTAGTTCCGGAAAGCTTTGCATATGTCGGTATAGCAGTCCACCATGCAGGAGTTCCAACAGGTGTAACAGCAAATTGTCCAGCAGCCGGAATACTCGGAGTTGAATAATATAATTTTGTAACTTTTTCTGCAGTACATACAGACTGCAAATTAGCTGCAGTATAACTGCCAACAGACAGCCAGCGCATCCATGATAAATAAACCGGAATATCAGTATTTACGCAATTCGCAAAAAAATCATTAGTCAATAAATCCTGATTTTTTGTTTCAACATGACCGTCAACAAAGGCTATATTTGCTGATGAGTTAGAATGACGGGTGTCAACTGCTGCAATAATATTGGCACAGTCTTGTGAACCATCATCAATAACATAACAGGGGTTAGAAATGGGACGCACCAAATCTCCAAACATAGGTGTTTTTGATGGATCGTCAATGTTACCAATAGCTCTGCCACTTAAAAAACCGGCGCCGGAATCTTTATTTCCAAAATAGAGATAGTCGCTGTTGCCATAAGCAATAGCATGGCTGGTAGAGGGACATAATAATCCATCTCCCTTTACACTAACGCCTATTTGTGATGGCCAGTTAGCACCATCAGGTAAAATTTCATCGTGGTCCTGCGCATACATTGATGCGGACACCGCAAGTTGTCGCATGTTGCTGGTACATGTAGTCTGGTATGCTTTTTCTCGCGCCTTGGCAAACACAGGGAAAAGGATAGCGGCTAAAATTGCTATAATAGCAATTACGACCAGCAGTTCAATCAGGGTAAAACCTTTCTTTTCATGTTTGACTGACATAATTAAACACCCCTTATTATTAAATTTGGAACAATTGGGAACGTTCCAATGATTATTTTATTATATATGGCCATGAATGTCAATAGGTATACATGGAATATTAATTGTTTTTTGACAAATTTTGAAAATTTTAATAATAATATACCTGTCTGATAGTAATTAAACGGTAAAGGTTAGGCTGTTAGCCACCAAATCTATCAGGACTTTCGCTTTTAAAGAGAAAGTCGCTTTAAAAATGGTCGCTTCGACAAGCTCAGCGACCGGTCACTGAGCCTGTCGAAGTGACCTTAAGCGGAAGTCCTGTCCACATAGAAAGTCATGATTTTAGGTTGTAACTTTTGTCAAAGGTCACTGAGCCTGTCGAAGTGATCACATCTGAAAACTGAAAACCGAAAACCGAAAACTTATCCAAATTTATATTGGGGTTAGGGAATTAATATGAGTCCAAATCAAAATAAACGCACGAAACCAGTTACTTTAAAAGATATTGCTGCCTATTGTGGGTTGGGGAAGTCTATTGTATCTTATGCCTTGCGTGACGAAGCGTGTGTAAAACCTGCCACCAAAGCGCGAATTTTAGCGGCGGCAGCAGAATTGGGATACGATCCGCAGGCACAGGATGCCGCCCGCCGGTTAGTGTCATTTCGTATTCAAAAAAGAATTATGAATAAAATGATTGCTATTGTATTGGGTAAAAACTTTTATCAGGGCAATTATTTTGGACAAATGTTTCGCGGTGTTATGGATGTGCTGTTGCCGGCAGGATATGATGTTGTGATACTTCATCCTATGGAAGGTGATGTTAATCCGGTGCTAAGTTCACCTAGTATTCGTCGTGGCGATATTGATGGCATTATCACCTTTTCACCGGGTGATTTGCATGAGGATGATGTTATTGCGTTGCGAAATCACGTTTCTTTCCGTGACAGGCCCATTATTTCTCTTATTAACCCAATGCCAACCTGCTCCAGTGTGACAATAGATGACCAAAAAGGTGTTGAATCCGCAATTACCCATTTATTATCAATCGGTCATAAATATATATTGCAATTTGTTTGCCCGTGGGCACCAACCTGCGACCAACGCCTGCAGGGAGCGAAAAACGCATATTTAGCAGCAGGCCTTGACCCGGATAAATATTTGCGATACGCAATGGTAGATAATGAATGGATAGGACTTGAAACCCCGTTAAAGGAAGGAATTCAATTATTTTTTGATAATTATTCTCGAAATCCTCATTCAGACACCCTTGAAAATTATCTGCATCATAACCCGGAAGTTACCGCGATAATGGGATGGAACGATTTTAGCGCGTACCATGCATGGTACCAATTAAAACAAGCCGGTTTAAAAATACCAGAAAACATAAGCATTGTTGGGTATGACGATACTGACCCAATACTGAACAGCGATAAACAAAATATACTTACATCCGTCCAGTTACCGCTGGTAAAAGTTGGTAACGAGGCCGCGAATATGATAATGGAACAGTTAGCCAATGAACAATTTGATGCTCAACATATCACCTTACCAGCAGAATTAATAATACGGGAAACAACCGGAAAGGTTATTAAGTAAAGAGATTTTTATTCACCGCTAAGGAACACATAGAACACAAAGAATTTTTAAGATTTACACAATAAACAGAATTTCGCTTAAGGTCACTTCGGCAGTATCATTGACCTTAAGTGATTTTTCTGTAAGTAAAGAGGAATTGTAAACCCTTTTTTTCTAATTAATAGATAATAATTCCTCAAAAGTCCCACCCCGAAGAAGAGTGAAAAAAAGTCAATCCGGGACTGACACTGAGTGGCGAAGCCAGGAAGGTGTCTGTCCCATCAGGATTATGTAAGGTTTTGTAATTAGAAATATTTTTATTCACCGCTAAGGAGCTGTCATGATATATCGACCACCAGCAGATAAAAACGCGTTATGGGATACATGGTTGCTTGAGAAAGATGGATTATTTTATCTGTTTTCTTTAACCCGTGACAATCCGCAATCCGCATTGTGGGATAGTTTTCGCTTGGCAGTTTCAGATGATTGTCTTCACTGGAATGATAAAGGCGTTATTCTGCGCAAGGCAGACGGGGTGGATTGGATGGGCACCGGACATACATGGAAGGTAGGCGACCATTATGTATTAAATTTCTCAGAATGTACCGGTAATCTGCAGGTTATTAAATTTGCCATATCAACAGATCTGCTCAACTGGCAATTATTAGGTGATGAATATATAAGCCTACCTGATCCCAAATGGTACCAGGCAGGATTAGAAAACTCCCCGACATCATCACCCCGGTGGGATTGTATATATGTTGTGCCGGCAGAAGATAGCGACGGTTACGTCGGTTTTTTAACTGCAAATGCCTGTTTTGGCCATCCATCACGACGTGGCGTTGCCGGATGTTTATATTCTGACGATGGGATGCACTTTGTAGCCAGGCCACCGGCGATAGATACCGGGTTAAGCGCGGAAATAGAGGTCGGTGGAGTAGCAAGGATAGGTGAATCATGGTATATGGCGGTAAGCCTGCCACATAATTTGCTGGGTGAACGCGATGCCTGGCCGGATTCGGCAAATTCCGGCACTCAATATCTGGTTTCCAAATCTCAAACCGGTCCATATTTATTGCCAACAGGCAATAATCGCCTGCTATCGGCACCACACCGGTGGTCATATTTCGGGCGATTCTTCACCCATGCCGGCACAACCTTCTTCAATCATCATGTTATACCCGCTAATGGGGATGACGGTATAAGTTTTGCCCCACTAAAAGAAGTTCGGGAAATTGCAGATGGCATGATTGCGCTTTTTTACTGGGCCGGAAACGATAACCTTAAAGGTGATAAACTTCCCTGCGGTTTTTCCGATTTAAATCCATTATTCTGTGGTTCTGTTGACCCGTGTAAATGGGAATTAACTGATTCCGCGTTAACGATTAACGCGAATGATGGTGCCGGCATATGTCGCATGGAACTCGATAAAAAAGAGATAATCGTTGATATAACAATAGATTTTAATACCGAAAACGGGTCAGCAGGGATATTTCTGCCCGCATCTGAAAATAATGGATACGCATTGCTGATAAGCCATCATGGAACCGCGGAAGTAGGTGCCATACACAAAAACAGGTATGGTTGGAATATTGAACCATTACACACCTTAACAAATTTAATTGATAATGCCACCAGATATAAATTAAAAATCCTCATTCGCGGCAGCTTTGTCGAGTATTACATTAATGACCGACTGGCAGATGTGATATCAATGCCTTTCCAGCTAAATGGTATAGGCCTGATTGCCGAATCAACAAATGTGACATTTGATAATTTTGTTGTAACCGGGATGAATATTTAGGCAGTGTTCAGTTTTCAGTGTTCAGTTTTCAGTATATCAGACTTAATTATACTGGCACTTGTAAACCTGTTTTTAAGTATAAATCAGGGACTGACACCGAATGGCGAAGCCAGGAAGGTGTCTGTCCCACCATGGTATTACAAGGTTTGGCAAAAGCCTGTATAAATAATATAGGACTTTCGCTTAAGGTCACTTCGACAGGCTCAGTGACCGGTCGCTGAGACTGGTAGAAGCGACCATTCCAGAAAATTTCCCTTGTAAAGCAACAGTCCTGTTATAATAAATTTTTATAATAGCACCGTCTGTGAACCAGCATTGAAAATTGACCCACATTCAGCTATTAAGTTACTAATTTTTTATACCTTACCTAATTCTTCAATAAATGCGGGTCTATTTGCATTTTTGTCATAAAGTCTTTTCTTTATTGCAATTATAGATTCGACGCCACATGCTTTTTTAAGATTTCTGATAATACCACAAACATTTTGGTAATGTTTCCTGTTATTAGCCCTTGCCGCAGTTTCTTCAATATACTGATAATATATAGCGATGACATCATCTGCGAAATCTGGGATCAAGTGCTTGTAGTTACTTTCAATTGATGATGGGTTCTTTTTAACATACTCTAAAAGCTTTTTCTTTTCTCCTTCAGTTACAAGGATTCTGGTATAAATATCCAGATAAGTTTTATTGCCTTCTTCTAATTGCCGAATAATTTTATTGTAAATAGCCGGCCATTCTGCTGTTGTATATGTTTTTTTCAACAGGTTATAATATTCAGAATTATTATTCAGTATAAAATACATTGCTATGTCACGTTGTTCATCAATTCTTTTTAAATTAACACATGCCTGATATCTGTATTTTTTCCAATCAGATACGAGACCTGCGTATTCACGATCCTTTTCTTCTGCTTCAAGTGCAAGTTTAATCACATAATCATAATTCTTTTTTTGTATAGCATCTTCAATTGTCATTTTTCTAAAACAAGTAATATGCAGATTTTGTTTCATGAAATCTGCTGCTTTTTCCTCATCATCATAACGTAAAATCATATGATATTTTATGGTATTAATTCTCTCAGATAAATAATTATTACTCGATTTATCTTTCTCTGCATTGTTTAGTAACAATGTAAAAGTTGATTCTAATAGATTTCGTAAATTGGCATTATCTGCTAAATATGAAGATATTTCAAGCAGTTGAAGTAACCAATCTTCCCACCCCTTGTAACGTTTATGGGTAGATTCTAATATTAATTCACTAAATATAGATTCTTTTTCATAAGGGTTTAAATCGATATCATCAACAATAGAGTTAATGATAATAAAACCTTCATCGATGATATCACCAATTGTTCCATTTGAATCATCTGCGTTTTGGATTAAGTCTACCATTTCACCAATTACACAAAGCGCAAGCTTTATAGCCTGGTGATATCTGCCATTTTCGCAAGCAGATCTGCCTTTATCCAATACTATTTCGGCTCCAGTGACAGCATCATTAGTAGCACTGTAATTCACAAATCCATGTTTGTCTGAATTATTTCTGACATAAGTTTTGATTAATGAAATTGCATTTGAAATCTCATAATAATCAGTTCTATT
>CAZNLA010000277.1:0-7303 GCA_964573385.1 uncultured bacterium | reverse complement strand
TTTGAAGATAATAATAATGAGTTTGGTGAAGGTAATTATTACCCCGACTTATTACCAAAACTGGCACGTTTTGAATTAGCATTGTTACGTTTCGCCGCAGCTAATCTTGGCAGTCGTCAATACGCGGTATTCGCGGATAAATGCTGGCCGGCTTTTGAGAAAGAGTTCGGTTTTGTGCCATGTTATGTAAACAGTCGTTTAGCCACCCGTGGTATTCCGGTAGCATGTGAAGTTGACCTGTATGGCGCGTTGAGCGAATATATGTGTGTATTGGCAAGTGATGAACCTGCAACCCTGCTGGACATTAATAATACCGTACCGAATGACCTGATAGAAGAAGCAGGCGATTTGATGGGTGCCAGTGCCGCCGATTTATTTATGGGTTTCCATTGTGGTAATACCCCGGCATGCTGTATGAAAAACTGTTCAATGAAGTTCCAGTTGATTATGAACCGTCTGATGGAAGACCCAACCAAGGATCCGGATATCACCCGTGGTACATTGGAAGGGCAGATTAAACCGGGAGCAACAACATTTTTCCGCCTGCAGGGAAATTCAGAAAGCAAATTAGTCAGTTATGTTGCGGAAGGTAATATTCTGGATGTTGATCCGCATTCATTTGGCGGTATTGGTGTATTCGCCATTCCTGACTTTGCCCGTTTCTATCGCCACGTATTAATTGGCAAACGTTTCCCACATCACGGCGCGGTGGCGTTTAACCATTGCGGACAAAACTTGTTTGACGCATTGAAAATGCTTGGCGTTTGCGATGTTAATACCCCATTGCCAGGCAGCATGTGGTATCCCGGCGAAAATCCGTTTACATTGAAATAAAAATCAAATAACTTTCGCAGATGCAGATAAATATCTGTGAATATGTTAACAATGACAAGTTCAGCGACATGTCACTGAACTTGTCAATGTGATTTTAAGTGAAAGTAGAAAATACGCGATACAATTTTTAGTTGGAGTTAATAAAAATGTCAAAATATTCGATTGGTTTGGATTATGGCACAAATTCGGTACGTGCTGTATTGGTTAATATTGCAGATGGTGCAGAGATTGCCGCAAATGTATTTAATTACCCACATGGAACACTGGGGGTAATGCTGGACGAACGCAATCCGGATTTGGCACGGCAACACCCGCAGGACTATCTGGATGGCGCGGTTGCTGTTATTCAGGGAGTTTTGCAGGAAGCGAAAGAGAAGATATCCGGTTTTCAACCCAATCAAATAGTCGGTATTGGCGTAGACACCAGCGGTTCTACCCCTTTGCCGGTTGACGCGAATGGCATGCCATTGGCCTTTGACCCACGGTTTGCTGATAATCTGGGGGCGATGGTATATCTGTGGAAAGACCATACCGGCCATGCTGAAGCAGCGGAAATTACTGCTATGGCCGAAAAGATGCGTCCGGAATATTTGGCAAAATGTGGTGGTACTTATAGCACCGAATGGTTCTGGTCAAAAATATTAAAGTGCCTGCGTGATAATCCGGAAGTTTTTGACGCGGCGTATACATGGGTAGAACATTCAGATTGGTTGCCAGCGGTTATATGTGGCAGCGAAAATCCATCCACTTTGAAACGTGATGTTTGTGCCGCAGGGCATAAAGCAATGTTCAATGTTGCATGGGGTGGCTATCCGGATGACGAATTTTTATCCGCGTTAGACCCGAAATTGTTGAAAGTGCGACAAACATTGCCAAATAAAGCCTATCATGTTGGCGAAAAAACCGGTGAATTAACTGCGGAATGGGCCGCAAAGACAGGCTTACCTGCTGGCACCCCGGTTTCGGTTGGCGCATTTGATGCTCATCTTGGCGCGGTTGCATCCGGCATTGAACCGGGTGTGTTGGTTAAAATTATCGGTACCTCATCATGTGATATGATGGTTGCTCCTGTCAGCCAAAATCTGCCGGATATCCCGGGACTTTGCGGAATAGTACCGGAATCGATTTTGCCGGATAATTTTGGGCTGGAAGCAGGACAATCGGCGGTGGGTGATATCTTTAATTGGTTTGTAAATATCATTCAACCGGCTAATATGGGACATGTTGAATTAACCGAACAGGCAATTAAAGCTAAACCGGGGATGAGTGGTTTGTTGGCATTGGACTGGAATAATGGTAACCGTACAGTATTAGTTGACCCACGCCTGACCGGATTAATGCTGGGTATGACATTGCAGACAACCCCTGCTGAAATGTATCGAGCATTGGTAGAAGCAACTGCATTCGGCGCGCGGGTAATTATGGAACGGTTTGAAGAATATGGAATGAAGGTTGACCGTATTGTTAATTGCGGTGGCATTTCCGCGAAAAATACCATGGTAATGCAGATTTATGCTGATATCATGGGACGACCATTGGCTATCTCCAGTAGCGCACAAACCTGTGCGTTGGGGGCGGCAATGTGTGGTGCAGTAGTTGCCGGTGAATACGCAAACTTCGGTGATGCCGCGAAAAAAATGACTAGTTTGCAGGATTATATTTTTGAACCGATAGCGGAAAACCAGGAAATTTATAATAGATTATATTTATTATACAGACGTATTCATGATGCGTTTGGCGTGAAAGGCAGCAATGACGATTTAAGCGACGTTATGAAAGAACTGCTGAAAATACGCGATGAGGTGAGAGTTGACTGATATTACAGCATTGAAAGAAAGAGTATGGCAGGCCAATGTGAATTTGGTTGATGCCGGTCTGGTGGTTTTAACATGGGGTAACGCCAGCGAAGTTAACCGTGACTTGGGCATTATGGCGATAAAACCCAGTGGTGTTGATTATGATTCTTTAAACCCGCATGACATTGTGCTGGTATCACTGGAGACCGGTGAACCATTACATGGCCAAGCTATGCGTCCGTCGTCTGATACCGCGACGCATTTGCAGTTATACCGGGCATTTTCTTCTGTTGGCGGTGTTGTGCATACCCATTCCAGTTGTGCCACCAGTTGGGCACAGGCATGTCGGACGATACCAGCATATGGCACCACCCATGCTGATACGTTTTATGGCGAAGTGCCGGTATGCAGGGCATTAACAAAAGAAGAGATAGAACAAGGGTACGAAATAAATACCGGAAATGTAATTGTTGAACATTTTGCTAAAAATATTATTAATCCGGATTATGTACCGGCCGTTTTAGCTGCCCACCACGGACCATTCACCTGGGGAAAAACGGTGGCAAAAGCTGTTGAAAACGCGATAATTGTTGAAGAGATAGCAAGAATGGCAATACAGACCGAGTCATTGAATAATAAAATAAAAAGTTTGCCAAACGAATATCTGGAAAAGCATTTTATGCGCAAACATGGCGACGATGCTTATTATGGTCAGAAATAATAGATAATCAAAAAATTACCAAAAGTCATCCCCGGTTCTTTGATACTAAAGGAACCGGGGATGTTTTTTCAAATGGTTTTAATAGATTTATAAGACAGGACTTTCGCTTAAGGTCACTTCGACAACCTCAGTGACCGGTCGCTGAGCCTGTCGAAGCGATCAATTTCATACAGATTTCTGCTGATAAGCGAAAGTCCTGTCAGATATCTTCTTTTGTAATCTATTGAGTTCTTTTGTGGTGAATTATAATGATTAGCAGATAATATTTGCATTTGTATAGTTTCGTGTTTCACTTAATTCTTACTGTTTAATCTTCATTTATTCTGGTATCATATATTATATGATTAATCGTGTTGCTTTAACTATTGCAGGGTCAGATTCCGGTGGTGGTGCCGGAATTCAGGCAGATTTAAAAAGTTTTTCTGCCCATGGTGTATATGGCGCGTCAGTAATTACCGCTGTTACTGCACAAAATACTGTTGGTGTTACCGGTATTCAATATATAACGCCGCAGATGGTAGGCGCGCAGATTGATGCGGTAATGAGCGATTTGACGGTGAACGCGGTGAAGATCGGTATGTTAGGGAATGTTGAAACGGTAAAAATTGTCGCAGAAAAAATGCGTAAATATAAACCTGCGTTTATTGTGTTAGATACGGTTATGCTTGCTAAAAGTGGCGATGCGTTACTTAATAACGATGCAGTAAACGTATTGGTTACTGAACTGATACCATTAGCGACCATGATAACCCCTAACCTGCCCGAGGCCGCGGTGTTGTTGGGTGAGGATATTGTTGATACGGAAGATGCCGCACGGAGATTGCGGTGTCTGGGGGCAAAGTCGGTTTTATTGAAGGGTGGGCATGGTATCGGGGAGATATTGCAGGATTACCTGGTAACAGAAGATGAAGAATTAACAATATTTTCCAACCAGCGAATAAATACAAAAAATACCCATGGCACCGGATGCACATTATCATCATCGATTGCCGCGCGTTTGGCTCAGGGTGATGATATAGTAACCGCAGTGGGCAATTCAATTAGTTGGTTGCACCAGGCCATCGTCAATTCTTACAGTATCGGCAGTGGTCATAGTCCGGTGAACCATTTCTGGCACTATTGGGAGAAGTAAAATGAATATTTATTGGGGTAATAATCTGGATTATAATTTTGTTGTTGATATTATCATCAAGTTGTTGCTGGCGATGCTGTGCGGTGGAATAATCGGGTTTCAACGGCAATTACATGAGAGTGCTGCAGGTTTTCGCACCCACATATTGGTTTGTATTGGCGCGACGGTTTACATGATTATTTCGATACTTATCAGCGATAATGGTCGTTTTGACCCGGGCAGAATAGCCGCGCAGGTTGCCAGTGGAATGGGATTTTTAGGCGCGGGCACAATCATTAAGCAGGGCAGTCTGGTGCGCGGTTTAACAACTGCAGCCAGTTTGTGGGCAATAGCCGGCATCGGCATGGCAATAGGTATGGGGGGCAACGCGACATTTGTGGGTGTCATTGCAACAGTTTTTTCTTACATTGCCCTGGCGTTGCTGATACCATTAGAAAAGAAACTGGCGTCATTCAGACATTGTGAGTTTGTAATTAAAACTATGTCTGATAAAGATATGATGTCAGTTATTACCAACAAATTGGATGAGTTAAAATACAGTGTAGAAATCAGCAAAATATCAAAAAACAACAGTTTTAACGAGATATCTTTGGAAATTAAAATCTGCAAAGATGAAGATATCAGCAAAATAATTGATGAAATAAATAAAATTGATGGTGTCTTAGCAATATCCTCAGAAGGAAAATAACAGTTTATTATTCACCACGTTTTTCCGCTAAAAAGCGATATATTTCTGTATCTTTTTGTGGGTTTATTATATATACCATCTGTCTTTCATCCCGGAAATTATTTGCGGTAACCTCACCGAGTTCAGCGTCAGTTACGTCAACCCCTAATGGTATCCGCAATATACCGACGTATTCAAAACCGGCATGCTGATAGGTTTGCCACCCGGCAGAATTGGTCTGGGCTGTTGTTAATTCTACTGCGTCGGCATCTAACGATTTGGCGACTAATTGCAGAAATCGCACTGCTAATCCACCGAAACCGCGTCCTTGATGACTATCAACAATAGCAACTCCTAATTCCGGTACTTCTATATCATATTTTGCGGATAACGGGTTACCACCGGCTTTCCACAGGAAAAAATGTCCGATGGGGGTTCCATTATGTTCCAGTATGTATGACGCGTCGATATGTTTTATTGAGTTTGATATTGCCGAATTGAATGATATTGCGCATGCTACCGGGTCGGTCCATGGATAAGGGCCAAACATATCCCGCGAGATTTCGCCTAAACCATTACCAAATTCCCGCATTACAGGTTCGTCTTCTGCCTGCAGATTTCGCAAACGATATTGGCCATCTGGAAGAGAAAAATTAATATCAACCTGCCAGCAATCAGGCGCGACAATATTAACTTCGTTGATATCAGCACGAAGATTTGTCTTTAGTATCAGTTCTTTTATTGCAATATTAAATGTCATTTTGTTTCCCGGTAATATAATTTATTAGGTATGGAAATAAGAGATGTATTAATTTGTGTCAAACCTGTTTTTTTTTGATTATACCGATAATTGCTGCTTCCCCAAAAAGCCGCACCCCTTTATCCCCTCCCCGATGGAGATGGGAAATATATAGGTCATAGTTAGTTGCATTAATTATCAATTCCCCATTTTAAATGGATATGATCTGGTGGGGTCGGCATACATGCGTCCCGCAGGCCAGTCTATCATATAATCCTGTACCCGACCACGTAATGAAATATTATTTAATGATACTGCAAAACGTACTATTTCACCGGGTTGGCCGGTCATCGGCAGAACCTTGCCTTCTCTGCCTGCTATGCCACCCACCAGTTTTACTTCTTCAAATGGTATTTTTGCCATCACCGCAAAACCGGGTTTGCCGGAGAATGAAGTGCCGGTAATAGCTTCCAGTCTTTGCCCTAATTTATTATCAGAAAGGTCAGTTATTCTTTCTCCCCATACATTTTCTGTCGGTAAACTGTAATTAGCTTTCCATTCGCTGCCAGCACGGTCGTGGAATCTCCATTTAAACGCGCCGGGTTTACCATCTTTTGTCAGGCTTAATCCAAACTGTTCTTCCTCTATCCATAATTCAATTCCATCATAACGCCATAAATCCACAGGATTTGTAGCTTCGAATAATGGGGTATCGTCCGCGGCAACAAAATATACATAAATATTTGCGCCATCATGTGCCAATGCGCCAATCATGGTGCCTTCACGGAACGATTGCATTAAACCATCTGCCATGGTACGTTTGAAACCGACATTACATGGCAGTCCGATAATTTGTGGTGCTATCCCTGCTTTTTCCCACTGTGTCCAATCGCCATTTACTGTCATTGGTGCTACCTTGGGTAAGGTCTGCATTTTTTCCAGGCTGTCACCGACAGTCTTATCCGGTTGTGGCATATTTCCGGCATTAATGGCGGCAGTATCCCACGTGAATGGTGTTACCGTTTTCTTCATGCTTTCGCCACCGTCTAATCGGTAACGGGCAAAACGGCCTATCGCGTCATCTTCCACATATGCTCCCGGTTTTCCATCAGCACGCAGGTATGAATGTATGCCGTAACGCATATCTACAAAACCTATTCCATACCCACTGGGCCAATTCCAGTTGCCGGTGGTTACGCGCAAACCGTCGGTATCAAATATATCTGCCTGTCCGCCAAAGCTTTTAGCCGCCATTATCCATGTCTGTTTGCCGTCATTTATACTGCTGATGGACATGTAATTTCCACCGGAACTCTTGGCGAACCATTTAGGGGTTGCTTCCGCGTTTACACGGCCTACACAGGTACCATCTGCACCCCAACCCGGAACCATCTTTTTAAATTGGTCAGTGACC
>CAZNLA010000276.1:0-7345 GCA_964573385.1 uncultured bacterium | reverse complement strand
CCAATGGGCAGTCCTGATTGTTATTCATGCTTAAATTGCGAAATCGTCCTTCGCCGCAGATATCTACCTGCCCGCCGCCGATGCCATCTAATGGTACCCCGGTGGGTGCCCATGCCGGGTCTGCCTGGCCGGATATCCAATTATCCGCCTGGCCATTTGCAATGAAACGTGGCCATGTGCAAAGCAATAATTCCGCTGATGTAATATCGGCAGGCCAGTTATTAAAGGTAAGGGTGCCGTTACCGCGGGATACAGATATCATGCCCGGGCAGAACCACGCCAGTTGAGGGTCGACTGACGGGATAACCGCCGGGTTCGCCGCACCTTCGCCGGCAGCAATATCATAATCCTCGGTACGTAGACCGCCGACGCATACGTGCATTGACACGCCGGATAACCGCGCGACGGCGTCCTTTGGCACGCGTATAAATACGAAATAGGCCAATCTTCCCAACGGACTTGGGATAAAAATCTCAATAGGTTTGGTCGGGTCAACACCTAAAGTAAATAACTCCTGGTGTTCATTCTCGCGTATGTCATACATAATTTTTTACTTCTTTCCACATGGTTTTTTATTGTTACATCTATTCGATGTATTGGTATTATATTCCTTTTAAAACTGGTTTCTTCTTTCGGCTGAAATCGGTAGAAATCGATATACCTGTAATCAAGATTTATACAGATTCTTGTAAAACCTGATTTTTATTTGTATCAGATTGAATTTTTGAGTATAAATCAGTGACTGACACCGAGTGGTGAAGCCAAGAAGGTGTCTGTCACATCAGATTGCTGCAAGGTTTTACAATTGTCTGTATAATTTTACATTTTTAATTGATTTCGTAATTTGCAATTCAAAGTGGTAATTGGTCACTTTGTATCACCCAATTGGGACAGACACCTTCCTGGCTTCGCCACTCGGTGTCAGTCCCTGGTTGCTCCGTAAAATTTTTGATTATAATCGTTATGCGATCAAAAATAATTTTTAATTTTACATTTTTAATTTTTAATTAATTTCGTAATTAGCAATTTACACAGGCTTGTTTCCCCAAATATAGTCACTGCTATGGGGAGCCGGGCTGCGACCCTGTTCCACACAGTGACTAAATTTGGCAGAGTATTTTTCTATTGCTACCTAATATTTTTTCAAAAACTCTCTGTGAATCTCAGTGTCTTCTCAGTGCATCTCTGTGTAATAAAAAGATAATTTTTAATTTACACAGGCTTGTTTCCCCAAATATAGTCACTGCTATGGGGAGCCGGGCTGCGACCCTGTTCCACACAGTGACTAAATTTGGCAGAATATTTTTCTATTGCTACCTATTATTTTTTCAAAAACTCTCTGTGAATCTCTATGTCTTCTCAGTGCATCTCTGTGTAATAAAAAGATAATTTTTAATTTTACATTTTTAATTTTTAATTAATTACACCCTTCTAAATTTTCGCATCCGGTCCTATCAGCAGTTCTTTTACCTTGTCTTCTTCAATTTTTTGCGGGGTAATCATGATATCGTGGGTTAGAATGCGGAAACCTTTTGGGTCCATCATTACTATGCGCATTACGGTTGCTACCCCTTTGTTCAATGATTCCTGTGCGCTTTTATTCCAGATTGGTATAGTTACTTTACAGGTTTCACCCGGTGGGCAATTGACCGGGATATCTAACCATTCGCGGGTGCTGGCGCCTTTTGCCCAACTTAACATGGTGCGTATGGTGCATTGGTTCAGGTTGATAGCGTTGAACTGGTTATTTAATTCAAATGAAATTTCAGTTTCGCCGTCGTGCCATTCAACACGTTGCGGGAACCATACCGGTGAGAATAACACGCGCATTGCCCAGAAAAATGGTTTTGGCAATAAATCCGCGGTTACAATACCCCAGTCATTATCCTCGGCCCATACTGTCCAACCCCAGGGGTTTTCGCCGGCGGCACCACAAATCCACGGGAAATATGCTCCACCCAGGCATGATGGTTCGCTGCGCATATAACCCCATTCGCGTCGCAGGCGGTCAGTGAATACATCAAGGGTGGAACGGCCGGAATCCTGGTTTTCCGGGACATCGCTGATAATGTCGCCATATGGCGCGTTGAGCAAATCCGGTATCAGGTTGGCAATGCCATATTCTGAACTATACCATACTCCGCTCCAACCGTTGGCGATTGCCTCTTCGCGGGTGGTTGTTTTCATTCCGCCATCCCATGCTATCGGATTTTCCACCACTCCGTTTTTCAGGAAGTTTTTAATATGATTGAATGAATAATGGGTGTCGGCGATATCACCATTGTTCAGTTCCAGAATGCCACGGATGGTATTTGCCGGGCCCGGGGGTGGGAACATGGTAGGACGGGTGGAATCAAGCAGTTTAGCGAATTTATTGTAGATGCTCATGTGGTTATAACCATCTTCCGCTTCTGCCTGTTTAGACGGCATATTTTCGTTGCCGATGCTCCATACCATTACTGACGCGTGGTGACGGTCACGAATAATGCCGCCATGGATTCGCTGCATTGCCGGGCCTACCCATAACGGGTCAGCAATATAGTCTGTACCCCAGTCTATCGGCAATTCCTGCAATAAATACAAGCCTAATTCGTCGCACAGGTCGGCCAGATAGCGTGGTCCCAGGTAATGGGTGCGGATACAGTTGACGTTTGCTTTTTTCATTAAGGTCAAACATTCACGCAACCATGTTTTCGGGGTATACATGCCATGTTCCGGATGATATGTCAGATGGTTTACCCCGCGGAATTTTACCGGATTGCCATTTAAAACCGCTTTTCCGCCGGTAAGGTTAAATTGGCGGAAACCGGCAAGGTATGCGACTGTCTGGTCTTTTACCCCCGGCAGTTTCAGGGTAATTTCAACATTATAAAGGTTTGGATATTCATCATTCCATAACGCGGGATTATCAATATTCAGCGATACCGGGACATTAACAGTGCTACCAGCGTTAATTGCTACCGGGATATTAACCCATGCCGCGTTTGCGCCTGCGTATGTAACTTTCACCGCTATTTCACCGGAAATCTGCAACCCATCAAAGTTTCTTACGGAAACAGTGCCGGATAATGATCCCTGTGAGAAATCGTCATTCAGGCTTGCTATCAGATGATAATCAGATATCTGGCAATTTGCCGTGGTGTGGAAATAGGCATGTTGTGATATCCCCGCGAACTCGCCGGCGTGACGTGGCATATCCATTTTAACAAATGGGTGGCGACGTAACAGGCGTACTGCAGTCAATGCCTGCTTGCCGGGGGTAACCATATCGGTTACGTCATATTCCACCGGAGTTAACCCACTGGTATGTTCACCCAACAGTTGCCCGTTAATATATAACCGTCCACCGGGAAAAATGCCGTCAAATGTCAGGTAGATACGTTTACCTGTCCATTCTGCCGGTATGGTTGTAACTTTACGCAAAATGGCGCCATCATCCGGGTCAAAATGGCTCAGGCCAATACGGTCCCACCCGGGGATGGTAGCGGTGGCAATTTCAACATTCTGAGTAAATACTTTGCCGGGTTGATTAACAGTATCCCAGTTATTATCATTAACTTGTGGTGATGCCAGCACTGCTTCATTATCAATGAAAGGCCAACGCGCAACCTGCCACTCGCCATCAAGAGAAATCCTGTTTTCCGCGTCGCGTAACTGTGGAATATATGCCACAGGATGAATGGTAGTCTCATACCCACCCGGGTAAGTAATCCGGGTTACTTCTGAAACAGTTAACTGTTTTTTTATCAGTTCTTCGCCATTAATAATCATCTTAAATTTTCCTTTTAGGACATGATGTAATCCGCACACATTATAAACGTTCCAACTAATTTTTAATATAGAATTTTTACATAATTTTCAAATAAAAATGTGACTTTCGCTATCAAATCAAAATCTGCTTAAAAATGATCATTTCGACAGTCATAGCAATCGATCACTGAGCTTGTTGAAGTGACCGATTGCGAAAGTCCAGTAATAGTCTTGCAGGATTATTGCAACAATTGTTGAAAATAATACCCGTTTCCAAAAACTATTTAGCTTTTAGAGACGAAATCAGGAGATAATTTATTATGAATTGTAAATGTAATAATAAACCGGACTGGGAAAACCCAGAGGTTTTGCATCGTAATCGTATTGCCGCGACCACGACATTAATCCCATTTGCTGATGTTGCCGGCGCGTTAAATGGTGAACGCGGTGCTAGTCCATTTGTAAGATTGTTAAATGGCAGTTGGAAATTCTGCTATTCTACCGCGCTATTTAATGTGCCGGAGAATTTTTACGCTGACCGATATTGCGATTGTGATTGGGCAGATATGCCGGTGCCGTCGGTTTGGCAATTAAATGGATATGGTAACCCTAATTATACCAATGTTAATTTTCCATTCCCCAGTGACCCGCCGTATGTGCCGACAGAAAACCCTGTTGGCATTTATCGCCGTACTTTTAATGTGCCAAATTCCTGGGATGGAAAAGATTTAATTATTCATTTTGAAGGTGTCTGCAGTGCGTTTAATGTATGGGTAAATGGTGAATTTGTCGGTTTCAGCAAAGGCAGTCATATTCCCGCGCAATTTAATATCACCAATGTTGCCCGTCCGGGTGAAAATAATGTAACTGTGCAGGTATTTATGTGGTCTGACGCCAGTTATCTGGAAGACCAAGATATGTGGCGTTACAATGGCATTTTCCGTGATGTATATTTATTTGCCCAGCCAAAGTTGCGGGTACAGGATATTTATGCCGTTACAGAGTTTGATGATACATATACCGACGCGGTATTATTATTGCGCTTGCGGGTAGAAAATAATGGCGTTCCCAGTGATGGTGTAGCAAAAATTGAGTTATACAGTAAATGCGGTTGTGTGAAATGGCAAACCGAAACCACCCTGGAAGGTGCTGATGGGTTACAGGAATTAAATTTCGGCCCGGTTATTGAAAAACCAGCCAAATGGACCGCGGAAACACCGGTTTTATATACGCTGGTAATTACAATCACCGGTCCGGATGGCGAAGTTATTGAAGTTGTCAGCCAACGCATTGGTTTCCGGCAGGTAGAGTTAAAAGATAAGCAATTTTTTGTTAATGGTGTTGCTGTTAAGTTTAAAGGTGTTAACCGTCATGATTCGCACCCGGATACCGGTTACGCTACATCAATGGAAACAATGATAAAAGATATCACCCTGATGAAGTTGCATAATGTTAACAGTGTGCGTACATCCCACTACACCCCCGACCCCCGTTTTCTTGATTTATGCGATATTTACGGTTTATATATTATTGATGAAGCCGACTTGGAATGCCATGGTTTTCAGCCATCACATAGTTGGAAAGCGGAAGGTGGCAATTGGAACCCCACCGCGACAGAACCGGAATGGAAAGACGCTTACGTTGACCGCGCAATACGAATGGTGGAAAGAGATAAAAACCACCCCTGTGTGGTAATGTGGTCACTTGGTAACGAATCCGGTTATGGCGAAAACCATAACGCCATGGCCGAATGGATACATGACAATGACCCGGGCCGACCGGTGCATTACGAAGGCGCGACAGGTTGGGGAAACCCCGGTCGCGAGGGTACCGAGGGATTTATTGATGTGGTAAGCACCATGTACCCCACCGTTGACACAATAATTGAGGAAGGCCAGAAAGAAGATGATGACCGGCCATATTTCATGTGCGAATATTCCCACGCAATGGGGCAGGGACCGGGCAATCTGCGCGAATATTGGAACGCTATCCGCAAATACCCGCGCCTGATAGGCGGTTGTGTTTGGGAATGGACCGACCATGGAATTCGTCAATTTACCGATAAAGGCGAGATGTGGTTTGCTTATGGTGGCGATTTTAATGACTACCCTAATGATGGCAATTTTTGCATAGATGGGTTGATATTCCCCGACAGACAACCGCATACCGGTTTAATTGAACTTAAAAAAGTGCTGGAACCATTGGATGTAACCGCAATTGACCTGTTAACCGGCACATTTATGGTGGAAAACCGCAACCATTTCACCACGTTGGATGATTTGAATATTCATTGGGCATTGTATTGCGATGATAAGATTATTTCTCAGGGAGATATTGCACCATTAAATATTGCGCCAGGCACCACCGGAACATTAACCATACCGTATTGCATACCAAAAAAACTGGCACCAGGCGCGCAATACCGGGTGAATATACAATTTAAACAGGCGAATGATACCCTGTGGGCATCTGCCGGTTATGAAGTGGCATTTGCACAGTTTGAACTGCCGATTGCCGAACCAGCAAAGGTATTAACCATTGCCGGAATGGAAAAATTACAGGTAGTTGACACAGCAAGAAACCTGAAGATATTCGGTGACGGATTCAGCATTGATATTGATAAAGCATTGGGAATAATGACCGGTTGGGAATTTAACGGTGCGCAATTAATAGAAAAAGGTCCGAAGTTTAACGGTTGGCGCGCGTATACAGACAACGACGTGCATCATGCCAATAAATGGCGCGAATATGGCCTGAATAAATTACAACAGCGTATTATCCATGTGGAACTATTAAGTGTCAGTGACGCGGTAGTGAAGTTTGAAGTTGAAGCAGTGATTGGCGCACCGGTTAAAATGCCGGTATTTAATTGCAAATATCAATATTCCGTATACGGCAGTGGCGATATTATAATAGAGATGATCACATCACCCCTGCGCGAGCTGCCACATTTGCCACGTATAGGTATGCAGTTGTGGATGCCGGATGGGTATAACAAAATGACATGGTATGGCAGAGGCCCGCATGAAAATTATCCGGACAAACATGAAAGTGCAAGAATCGGCGTATTCAGTGGTACCGTAGATGAACAGTTTGAAAATTATGTGCGTCCGCAGGAAAATGGAAACAAAATGGATGTGCGATGGGCAACAATCACTGATATTCGCGGTTTAGGCCTGATAGCGATTGGTATGCCAACCCTTAATGTCAGTGCCCACCATTACTCAACCGAAGATATTGACGCCGCGCAACATACCTACGATTTAAAAAAACGACCGAACACCATACTTAACCTGGATTACCAACATGGCGGAATCGGCAGCAATAGTTGTGGTCCCGGCGTATTGCCACAATATGAATTAAAAGCAACAGAAACAAATTTCAAAGTCCGTTTACGCCCATTCAGCATAGACCTGATGCCGGCAAATGATATTTTTAAGTTGAAAATAGAAGAATAGAGGAATAAATAGGAAAAAGTTAATGCCCCTTTCCACCCGGGAAGGGGCATTAAACTAACCCCAAATAAATTGGATAAGTTTACAGTGTTAAAGTATAACTTATGCCTTGGAAAGGCATTTTAATGGGTAACCCCAGG
>CAZNLA010000275.1:0-7346 GCA_964573385.1 uncultured bacterium | reverse complement strand
GGACCGCAGGCATCTTGCCTGCCCCATGCTGGAATTTTAGTGGAACTAACAGTATGTAGTTTTAAGTTTTAAGTGTTCAGTGTTCAGTTTACTTTTTTCGTAACTGTTAAGTTGTCGTTTTTCTATAAGTTCAATTAGCACGTTACCGGGGAGCAGGCTGTAAGCCTACACTCCCAGCATATAAGTTAGCTATCTTTCAGTCTTCATATATTAAAGTCAATACAGTATTATTTTAAAATACCACCTGTTGACATATTTATTGCAGAATTGTATAATTTTTTCACATAATATTGTTTTCTTATCGGAATAGTAGGTTTAAAACTTTTTCCGGGTGGGTATCAATAAAATCATCTAAGAATCTGTATTATCTTTGCTGAAATTTAATTGTTAATCAGTAAAGATGAGGAAGGTTTAATTTATGGGTATTGACGCTAAAAGCATCAAAGAAACTATCTTATCTTTACTGTCACTGATAATTAACGGTGGTAAAGATAAAACAACCGACAAAGGAGAAAAAAGAATGGGTAAACAACTTGGTTTTGACACACTGGCATTGCATGCCGGACAGACAGCAGACCCAACAACCGGGTCGCGTGCTGTGCCTATTTATCAGACGACGTCATATGTATTTAAGAGTACTGAACACGCCGCAAACCTATTCGGACTCAAGGAGTTCGGGAATATCTACACCAGGTTGATGAACCCAACTACAAATGTGTTAGAGGAAAGGATTGCTGCATTAGAAGGTGGTGCTGCCGCATTAGTAACCGCTTCAGGACAATCAGCAGAAACACTGGCATTTGTAAATATTGCCGGAGCCGGCGATCATATCATAGCATCCTCCAGTCTGTATGGCGGTACTTACAATCTGTTGCATTACACCCTTGCCGATTTAGGAATTGAAACGACATTTGTAGACCCGTCTGACCCGGAAAACTTTAGAAAAGCGATAAAACCTAACACTAAATTGATATTCGGTGAGTCAATCGGGAATCCTAAAAATGATATTTTCGATTTCGAAGCAGTTGCGGCTATTGCCCATGAAAATGGTTTACCATTAATTATAGATAACACCGCGGCAACCCCATATCTGATTCGTCCGCTTGAACATGGCGCAGACATTGTTATCCATTCGTTAACCAAATTTATCGGTGGTCACGGTACATCATTAGGTGGAATTATTGTTGACTCCGGTAAGTTCGATTGGGGTAAAAGTGGTCGTTTCCCGCGATTCACCACCCCTGACCACAGCTATCATGGTCTGGTTTGGAACGATTTACCGGAACCACTTCGCAGTCTGGCCTTTATCCTGCGCGCCCGGGTAACCGGCATCCGCGATTTGGGACCTACAATCAGTCCGTTTAATTCTTTCCAGATTATACAGGGCGTTGAAACATTATCTTTGCGGGTACAACGACATAGCGATAACGCGCAGAAAGTTGTTGATTTTCTGTTAGACCATCCGGCAGTATCATGGGTAAATTACCCCGGTATCCCCGGCACAGCATCACACGCTTTAGCTAAAAAATACCTGCAGAATGGGTTTGGCGCAATTGTTGGATTTGGCATTAAAGGCGGTGTGGAAGCAGGTAAAAAGTTTATTGATTCGGTTAAATTGCTTTCTCACCTGGCTAATATCGGTGACGCAAAAAGCCTGGTTATTCACCCCGCCAGCACCACCCACCAACAGTTAACCCCGGAAGAACAGGAAAGCACCGGCGTAACAGCAGATTTCATTCGGTTATCTGTAGGTATTGAGACAGTACAGGATATTATTGATGATATTGACCAGGCCCTGCAGGCATCACAAGTCGAATAATTAATTTTAAACATCCTGATAATATAGAAAAGCACCATCATAATTGATGGTGCTTTTTTAATATCAGGTTATACCGGAAGTGAGTAAAACCGAAAGTGAAGGTTCTGTTTATTGGTAAATATCCCGTTCTCCGCCTTCAATTTTTATCAGTTGTGCCCGGGTCCATTCTGCGGTTTTTGGGTCCATGTCAATCAATGCCTGAGTTATCGCGGCATTGCCGGCCAGTTTGGTGGCAGGTGACGCGTAGTCAAGTAAAAATTCTTTGAAGGTTAATATTCCGTTAGGCAGACAGAATTGCTGTATAAGCCCCGGCTTTGCCATATCCATAAAGTCATGCCCTGTACGGCCTTTGCGATAACAACCGGTACAGAAAGACGGCATATAGCCATTTTCCGCAAGTTCGCAGATTATTTCATCTAATCCCCGGTGGTCCCCGGTGATAAATTGTGGCGCGTCCTCCGCGTCTTCGCGTTCGTAATATCCACCGGGCGAAGTGCTGGAACCGGCAGAAAGTTGACTTACCCCCAGATGAATTAGTTCACGACGCATAGATGCGTTTTCACGGGTGGACATAATTATGCCGGTATATGGCACCGCTAAGCGTAAAACCGCTACGATTACTTTTACATCATGGTCGTTCATTTTAAAAGGTGGGTCACTGGCAAGTGGGGCACCCGGGGCAGGTTCCAAACGTGGGAAAGAAATAGTATGTGGCCCGGCACCATACCTGCTGTCCAGATACGCGGCGTGTTGCAACAATGCCATCACTTCAAAACGCGGGTCAGCCAAACCGAAAAGTGCGCCTAAACCGAAGTCATCCACACCGCCGGCAATACAACGATCAAATACGGTAACCCGATAATCGTAATCAGATTTTGGCCCGCGGGGATGCATCTTTTTATATGTTTCTCGGTGATATGTTTCCTGAAAACATTGGTAGGTGCCTATTCCGGCATCTTTTAACTGGCGAAAAGCGTCCGGTTCCATAGGTGCCGCATTCACATTTACCCGGCGTATTTCACCTTTGCCTTCTTTTACACTGTAAACAGTTTCCAAAGATTTTACCATATCGTTTAACGGCACCCGGCTATCCTCACCCAGTACCATTAATACACGTTTATGTCCCTGCTTTATTAACGCTCTTGTCTCCCGGGCAATCTCTTCCTGTGATAAACTTTTGCGATGAAGTTCTTTATTACTGATACGGAAATTACAATACAGGCAGTCATTTACGCACAAATTGCTGGTATACAACGGCGCAAATAATACCATTCTTTTACCGTATATAAGCTCTTTTACTTCCCCTGCGGTATCAAATAATCGCTGTAGTTGTGACTCACTGGCTTGTAATAATACTGCTGCTTCTGCAATATTTAAACCAACCAGTGTCTTTGCTTTTGCCAATATTTCGTTAAATTCAGCATCTGCCGGGGCGTGTGCCGCCTCCAGTGCCTGGTATATTTTTGCTTCGTCAATAATTTGGTCAGCTTTTGTCGCGGGTATCTGCGTCATTTAATATCCACCTTTTATATCAAACAAGAACAACATATATGTCGGTAGAGTAGTCCAATCGGCAAAATAGTTGTGTTATGGACGAATCTATTACCTTGTGTTTATATTTTACCCCATTTTATGCTATAGTTGAAACCTTTTTGTGAAATATTTCACAAAAAATATGATATTGAATCAGTATCAATTAAAAGTTCCTTATATTTTTTAATATATTTATAAAATCTTGCCATTTCCCCGCATTAATTAATATAATTAATACATGATAAAAGATGAATTTGTTGATGCTTTACGTGGTTGCTGTGCTGAATTGTCAATGGAATGCAATGATAATATTACAGAACAGTTTTATTATTTCTACCAGTTACTGTTTGAAGCGAATAGTCGTATGAATTTAACCGCTATTACTACACCGCAAGAAGCAGCGATTAAACATTTTGCCGATTCGATGACGGTTAGCCTGGTGGCGGATATTAAAGCCGGCAATAAAGTTATTGATTTTGGCACCGGTGCCGGTTTACCGGGGGTTCCTTTGGCGATAATGTATCCACAATCAACATTTACCTTAAATGATAGCACGTCGAAGAAGATAGATTTCATTAAGACTGTAGTCGCTGAAATGGGTATAAATAATATATATCCTCTGTGGGGACGTACAGAAGATTTGGGCAGGGATCAAAGGCATCGTGGCAGGTATGACTTTGCCACGGCACGGGCGGTTGCCCACCTGGCAGTGTTGGTTGAATACGCTCTGCCGGTATTGAAAAATGGTGGTGTATTGGTGGCGATGAAGGGTTGCGATTGCGAAATAGAATGTAAACAGGCAGAAAACGCGGTGAAACTGTTGGGTGGAAAATTTACTAATATAAAAAAAATAGAATTACCCGGTGGTGGGCAAAGAACATTGATAACAATTAAAAAAATATCAACAACCCCGGCAACATACCCGCGCAATCCCGGGCAGGCCAAAAAAAATCCATTGTATTAATTTATTTTGCTACTTACACTGTTTTGTGGTTAAATTAATCGGATACAATTAGACTTGTCGGTAATAAAGCAAACTTTTAGTAATTGTTCTAAAGGGAAAATAAAGGAAAATATGAGCGATAATAAACCAACATATGGTGGTCAGGCAGTAATTGAAGGTGTAATGATACGCGGAAAGCATAAGGTTGCCACTGCTGTCAGGCATGCGAATGAAGATATAGAAATTAAACGTGAAGATGTGACATCTGTCGCAGATAATAACTGGTTTTTAAAATTGGCATTTGTGCGTGGTATGCCCGCGTTAATTGATTCTATGCGCTTAGGATACCGTACCCTTATGTGGTCATCTGATGTCGCTATGGAAGGTGAACAACAGGAAAAACCATCCAGTTGGCAATACGCGTTGACTATTGCAGTCGCGTTAGTTATTGGCATTGGCGGTTTTGGCATGGCGCCAACCGCATTAGTGGATTTAATACCGGGTATGCACAGGCCGGGAACAGATAATTTGCCATGGATGCAACAGTTAATTCCCAGTGTCGCAGCGATTATCCCCAATCTGTTTGAAGGTTTAATACGCCTGATAATGTTGATTGGTTATATTTTAGTAATCAGTCTGAGTAAAGATATCACGCGCGTTTTTCAATATCATGGCGCCGAACATAAAGTTGTTAATGCCTGGGAAGCGGGTATTACTGATATAACTGTGGAAAACGCGCGTATGTATAGTCGTATTCATCCGCGTTGCGGCACCAGTTTTCTTTTCTTGTTCCTATTTGTCGGCATTGTCGTCCATGCCATGATAGGTTTTCCTCATGACAAAATTATCCGCTTAATTTCGCGGTTGGTGCTTATTCCTGTTATTGCCGGTATAGCATATGAATTAATTCGTTTATCAGGTAGATTCCGAAACTCTATTTTTATGAAATTGCTCATCTGGCCGGGACTGTTAATGCAACAGATTACCACGGCCGAACCAGAAGATAAACAGATTGAAGTTGCAATGGCAGCCATGACCGCAGTGGTAGCGGATGAGACAGCATTAGCCGAGAAGGCAACAGAAGAAAATAAGTTAACAGCAATGTAAGAGGAGTTCTGTTATTATTTTTGCAACAATTAATTATCTCTGACGTATTATTTATTTAGAGAAAAATCATATAATACAAAGTGTGATTTTTTGTATTTGCTCCCCGCCATGTAATCGTATAAACATTTATATTGCGGAAGAGTATTACAAAGATATTAAACCGGTATAGCAATAGCATCTATAAAATATTTTAAAAGGAGAAGTTCTTATGAGAACAAAATCGACCAGGCAAGGGTTTACCCTGATTGAATTGTTGGTTGTAATTGCCATTATTGCAATTTTAGCCGCGATTCTTTTCCCTGTTTTTGCCCGGGCACGCGAAAAAGCACGCCAGACAACATGTACTAGCAACCAGAGGCAGATAGTCGCGACTATTCAAATGTATGCTCAGGACCATGATGAATCCCTTCCAGATTGTGCCAGTGTATGGTCTGGCATTAAGGTTGACCCGGGTGCATTAATCTGTCCAACTCTGGGGAAATCAGTAACTAACGGTTATGTGTATAATAGCAATTATGCAGGTAATTCCATCGGTGCAATGGGTGATCCAACCACTTGTTTTATTCTTGCTGATGGCGCGCAGGTAGCAAGAACTGCTGACCCATTGGTGGATACCCTGTACCCTGGCATTGCATATGAAAGTATGGATGTAGATTTTACCCGGCATTCCGGCAAAGTTATTGTTGGCTATGCAGATGGTCATGTTAATACAACTGACCAGTTATGGGATTTCGGCGGAGTTCCCGGGGTTGGTGGTTTACAATTGTATTTTACCAATAGTGCGGGTGTTAGTATCACCCATTGGCCTGGTACTACCAGTGCGGCAACTGGAACAAATATTGCTGCCGATGGTTCGGTGTTGTTATCAAAATACGGTGTAGGCTGGTACCAACCATATATGATAACCGGTATGACCCCGCAAGTCTATACCCAAACTTTTCCATCCGCACAGTATATATATAAAGTCCACATTGCAAAATATACTGATGCCCGTAACCCGAGTGACTATACTATTAAAGTTGGCAGTAGTTCTGTATTTAACATGGCAGGTGAAAATCTGGGTGGTGTTGAAGCTAAAAACATTACATTTGGGCCAACAAAATCCAATACGTGTTCAGGCATCATCTTAAAACGGCGTGATGGTCAGACTGCTGCCGGTAATTCATTTGATTCATTATTCAGCGCATTTGACGTTTATTCAAAAGATTTAAAACGATTGAATGCTAATTACCCTATTAATGGATATGATTCTAATAATGGCAGATTATCTATTGTTAGTGGAACATGGAACACATGGTCTGGTGCTGCTCCGGATTTATCATTACGTTCAGTCATTGATGAAAATAAAGAAGAAGCCAGTGATTCAAGTGATTATGGTCGTCTATATTTAAATGCCCCATTAGCCACATCACATGGTATTCTTAAGTTGACATTAAGTAATAATTACCTGATTAATACTGTTAAAATGAGCATGACTGGTTACGGTGCCGCCAACCAGTGGGACCATAATGGTTTAACCATCACCGGTTCAACCGATGATATAAATTATGTCCCAGTCGCAACCCAGACAGGACGTGGTTCTACGACATATGTTACTAATTGTGGTGGTACAGTAAAAGCGAAATATTTAAAGTTCGACTTTACCGCAAATGTTGCCGGACAGACTGTAATGATTAATAAACTGGATGTTTTTGGAACACCAACACTATAGAATCTGAATAATTTATTGTTCATAATGACCGTTGATTTTCTGTCAGCGGTCATTATTGTATGCAGATAACAGTGGGTTTGTTAGGTGTTGGGGATAGGTTCTTAGGCCGTTAGTAACTAAATACATACAGAAAAAGTCAGGATTTTAGGCGGAACTTTTATAATGGTCACTGAGCTTTTCGAAGTGACCACATCTGAAAACTGAAAACGTGCGCCAAGAGAAACTTGGTGGTT
>CAZNLA010000274.1:0-7352 GCA_964573385.1 uncultured bacterium | reverse complement strand
GAACAGTTCTTAAGCAAAGGAATGGAGCAGGTCAGGATGATTGCGTTGCAAACTGTTGAAGGCCATCTGCGTGCTATATTAGGGACATTAACAGTTGAGGAAGCATATCGTGAACGTGATAAATTCGCGGCACGTGTGCAGGATGTTGCAGCAAGTGACCTGGCAAATATGGGGTTACAAATAGTATCTTTTACAATTCGTGATATTCGCGATACCCAGGGATATTTGGATGCTTTGGGAAAACCGAGAATCGCGCAGGTAAAACGTGACGCGGTAATTGGTGAAGCAGAAGCTAATCGTGACGCGGTTATTCGTTCCGCACAGGCAAATCAGGAAGGTCAATCTGCTAAATATGTTGCTGACACACAGATTGCTGAAGCAGACCGCGATTATAAGATGAAATTAGCGGAATATAACGCGTCTGTTAATAAGAAAAAAGCAGAAGCAGACTTGTCATATGATTTACAGAAGTTCCAAACCCAACAGTTAGTAACTGCTGAACAGGTTAAAGTACAGGTTGTTGAAAAAGAAAACCAGATTTCTGTACAGGAAAAAGAAATCAGCAGACGTGAAAAAGAATTGATTTCTACAATTAATCGTCCTGCAGAAGCAGAAAGATATCGTATTGAGCAATTAGCATCAGCAGAACAGTTCAGATTGCAAAATACCGCATTAGGTCAGGCAGAAGCCATAAAAGCTACCGGTTTTGCTGAAGCAGAAGCAAACAAGGCACGTGGTCTTGCCCAGGCCGAGGTTATCCGACAACAGGGGTTATCAGAAGCACAGGCAATGGCGAAAAAGGCAGAAGCATGGCAATCATATAATGAGGCCGCTATCACCCAGATGTTTATTGATAAATTACCGGAAATTGCTAACGCTATCGCAAGTCCTTTAGCCAAGACAGAAAAGATGATTATTATTAATTCCGGCAACGAGGGTGGGGGAGCAAGCAAATTAACAGGTGATATTACAAATATTATTGCTCAGTTACCACCGGTAGTTGAAGCTTTAACTGGTTTAAAATTGTCTGATTTAATTAAGAAAATCCCAAATATAAATGCTGCGGAAACGGTAGAGAATATAAACGATACCATTAATGCTCCAGCACCAAAGGTTGAATAACAGATGTATGAATGTCCTAAATGTGGTAAATATTATGACGCCGGTGATTTGATTTGTCATAGTTGTGGCTCTGAATTGCCTGATCCGACGATGATAAGCGTTAATGATGTGATGGATGATGGTGTTATTACAATGCCGGAAATCCCGGATGGCGCAATAATATTTTCTGGTGCCGAAGTTTTTTTACCGCATACATCTTATAGTCCGGGAACTGTTATTGTATATGATGACATGATACTTGATGTCTTACCGTTTGCCTGGCCGGATATTCCGACTAATGGGATTGTAATTGATTTAACCGGAAAGTTCTTAACTGCTGGACTAATTGACATCCATACCCATGGGATGATGGGTATAGATGTCAATACTGCTAACTCACATGAGTTTCAGCAATTATCAATTGCTGCCGCGAAATTTGGCATAACATCATTTATACCGACTGCGGTAGCGTGCAACGCTCAAAATTTACGTAATATTTTTATAAATTTGCGTGACGCAAGGCATAATGGGTTAGAAGGCGCGCGCATTTTAGGGTTGCATTACGAGAGTAACTTTATTAATATGCAATTTGCAGGTGCGCAACCGAAAGAAAATATATTTGCTTTTGATGATATTAAAGCGGATGAAGTAAAAGAGATTATAGATTTAAATTTTGAAGAAATGCGGATAATGACTGTAGCACCGGAGATATCAGGTGGTATGGAATTAATTCAATGGTTACAGGACCGTGATATTATTGTATCGTTAGGTCATTCCGGTGCAAATTACGAACAAGCTATTGAAGCGTTTGATGCGGGTGCGTCACAGGTTACTCATATTTTCAACGCAATGGCACCTTTACATCACAGAACTCCAAATTTAGTAGGCGCGGCATTGGAACGTGATGACATTTTTGTACAATTAATATGTGATGGAAATCATGTTCATCCTGCGGTTATGACTGCTGTAATTGTGGCAAAAGGTGCCGAAAAATTAATTCCAATTACAGATAGTTTGCCGGGTGCTGGACTAAAAGATGGTGATTTTGTTTTTTCCGGAAGACATGTAACAGTATCGGATAATCTGGCCAAATTAGATGACGGTGTTATTGCTGGCAGTATACTAACCATGAACAAAATAATATCATATTTAATTGATGGGATGGGATGGGATATGGCAGAAGCGTTTTCAATGGCATCAGGAACCGTAGCAAATAGTTTGGGAATAGATAATATAGGAATAATAAAACGTGGTGCTGTTGCTGATATGGTAATTTGGGATGAAAATCTGAATGTAGAGATGACCTTAGTGGCAGGGAAGCCAGTTTATCAAAAGAGTTTTGAATAATTATATTTCGTTTATTCAAGAAATATGGTAGTGATATGAAAAAGTATGTGATGTTTTTCTTTCTGCTGTTATCCTTTGCTGTCTTCAGTCAGGATGCGGTTGTATACGCGTTTTTTAAATGTACTTTAAAAGATGATAATGGGATACCCATTGTTAATACAAAAGTAATAGTAACTTCTCTGAACTTTACGTATACTGCTATTACAAATACAGAAGGTTTTTTTCAGACCATGGTACCTGAAGGTGATGTAGTTGTAACCGTTAATGAGTTCAAGAAGAATATAAAAGTAGCCGGTGATGTCGTAAAAGAATATCTAATAGTTATTCCCCGTCCTGGATTATTAATAACAATTAATAATCTACCGGAAAATGTGGCATATAATATGGATGTTTATTGTAAAATAAATGAATTACAACAAGCTTTATCAGTAACTACATTATCACCGGGTAAATATTGGGTTAATCTGTCAATAGAAGCGACACAGTTGGGATTTATACTTAGTTCTACAAATAGAAATATCAATCAACTACCCATAATGCTCCATTATTACACCAAATTTGATACAAAAGAAGCGTCAAGAAAAATCGAAGTTAATTATCCATCTTTAGCAACCACATCAATTAGCGTCCTGAAAAACGGAGTTAAAATAAAAGATGGTACTTTGATAAATGGGTCAATCGCAATAATGATACCGGACAATAGTTATCTGACAGACTGGATAACGGATTTAAAGAGTTTACCAATTCCACGCAGACAACAGCATTCAAGTATAGCATTAACGGATTTAGTAGTAGCTAATGGAAAAATCCAATTACCGCAATTAATGCCCGGAACCTTGTATAATTTGTCTCTTCGGGATGGATCTGCGGCAGGAGCATCAATTTTATTTAATTTAAATCCTGATGGAAAAGCAGATATTACTGAATACAATATCGTTTCAAGAAAAGTTAGTCAGAAAGTATTTAGTCTACGTGGTAATCCGGCAATAAATACTTTTGTTAAAATATCTTATTTAAGTGGAGATAACATTATCGTCAGGGATAATAAGACCAATGCGGAAGGGATGGTCACATGGGAAGATATGCCGTTGGGAAGAGCAATAATATGGGGAAATGAAGTTCAACCCGGCGTTATAATGCCGGATGATACCGAAATGGTTAAACCTTTAAACCAACCTAAAATAGAGTCATCTGTAAGAATGGATATTAAAACTGATGTACCAATTAAAGTATCATATCGGCAAGCTAATTGGGACGATACTAATACTCAGACACAGGTCAATACCAAGATGGCATATCTGCAAACAGGTTGTAAAGTATCATTATTTATTACCGCACAGGATGGGTCAAATAAAAATTTGTTAATTCAGGATTTATATGTTCCATATTGTGATACCCCGGAATCAAAAAATAGAATTATTGTATTGCCGGTAACATTAAATAAAAATATAACATCAAATCTAAAAATAACAGATAAAAAAGGAAAAGGGGTTTCTGTATCAAAACTTCAAATATTGCCGGATTCTGATCAGATGAAAACTTTAATGGATACGAAAATGATTGAGATGATTGATGGGAAAGATACCGGAGAATATCTGATAAATGCGCCTGCAGGTAAATATAAACTTATTTGTGATTTATATGATGTAAATAATCCGGTTCAAATTATTGAATTACCTGCAGATAAGATTGAAATAAATTTAAATGACCCTGTCTGTATTGCTCCTTCTGCTTCTGTTTTAAAATATATCACCAACGACAACCCATTGGCTGTTAAAAGTTTAACGGTGAATACAAATAGTATTTCAGTGCCGGTATATGGAAATAAGGATAAAATTGTTGGGTGGTGGGTCAAATTATCCTCGAATAGCATGAAGGTTAAAAAATATCTTGCTGAAAAAGAAGATGTCATAAATATGCAAAATTACAATATTAAGTTTACCAATGAAAATAACACAGATGATAAATTACGGATATATCCGGCATTTCCCGATGATTTAAATAGTTTTAAAATTTTTAATCAAAATACTTTACCAAATTTTGGAAAAATTATATTTAATGATGAAAATCAGGTTTTAAATGTCACTACCGATATGATAACTTTGAACTTATGGAATACAAAATATTCATTTGATCGTATGCAATTATCTGATAATTTAATGTTCTTTACACCTTCAACAAAAAATATTGAGACACTGCGTGAAATTAAATATAAAAAGACCGCTGAATTATCGGAGAAAAATATTAGAATAACAATGCCTGTCACTAACCTTGCTAAGATAGCTACAAGAGATTTACCCCCCGGGTGTAGAATTAAAGCAGAAGGTGGAAATATCAGTAAAATACTTAATGTTACAATGGATCGAAATGGGGTAGTAGTAATCGCTGTTCCTGTTGATACAACTAAAATAACAGTTTACACTCCCGGACAGGGTATCATTAAAGATTTTCTGTTAAATGGTAATACAGAAATATCTCCGGCGAAATATGAACCTGCATCAAAAATGAAATTAACAGTGTATGAATCAACTGGTACTGTTATGAAAAACACAGGTATGGTATATCGGTATTCTACTTCTGATATGGTTTACACCGGCGAGTTTTATGGACGAATAATGACAGATGATAAAGGTGAAGCAGTAATAGAAAACGCGGTACCGGGAGATTATACAATTATCGTAGGAAATGAATGGAGAAACTTCCAGGATAAAAGATATGGATGGTTGGTGAATATGCCGGAAAAATCTCCGGATATTAGAACAGAATTAAAACCTGTTGATGCTCCGGCAATTATCAGGGCAGATAATGACTCAACAACACAAATCTGGTGGCTTGCGGATGGGGAAACCAAAGCTATTAAATTACCGGTGGTATATTCAACGGCTATTTTACATTCGACTCAGTTGGGAATGGGTACTTTGTTGAAAGTATCAATGGTAGATGCTGTTATCCAAAAAATCTATTCACAAAAGTTATTGTTAAAACCGGGGTATAATTTAGAACCACCAATGTCAGCCGATAAAAACGTAAATATAATATTGTCGATGACAGATGATGATGCTATTCCACCTGATACCATTAATATTCGCGGTGAAAAAGAATGGAGTAATGTATGCATAACAGCAAAAATACCATGGAAAGCATTAACCGGTATAGGCATATTTGCCGCGCAGGTGAATGGTTTACCACAAGGTAAATGGATTGCTGAATTGAAGTGGGCAGGTAAAGATATGAAAATTGATTTGGATGTTAAATAGAAAAGAGATGATATATTATATTCCGTATATATTTAAGAATATAAAATACCATCTCTTAATACCGGTTATTAATTCTTTCTCCATACAACACGATCTACAAATTCTTTGTAACTTAAAATTATTCTGGCAACTTTCTCACTAACATTTGGCATCTGGTAATCAGCGACTTCCCGTAGCAAACGGGTATCTTTTGGCTGATATTCCAATATATGTAATGCTGTTTTTATGGTATCCCATTCCAGTCCTGTCATCATCACAGTAGCCTCTTCGACCCCTTCAGGACGTTCATGAGCGTTGCGTATATTTAATGCCCGCAGGTTTAATATTGAACTTTCTTCTGTAATAGTTCCACTATCAGATAAAACTACTTTTGCGTGCATTTGCAGATTAACATAATCGCTGAATCCCATCGGTTTCATAAGTTCTACCAGGGGATTAAGCACCACGCCTTCAGCATCAATCCTGTTACGCGTACGGGGGTGGGTAGAAACTATTATGCGTAATCCGTAGGTATCAGCGAGTTTATTTAAAACGTTGACTAATTTTGCAAACTGTTTTGGGTCTTCAATATTTTCTTCACGATGCGCACTTACTAAAAAATAATTTTCTGCGGTTAAGTTTAATGTGTTTAATGCGCATGAAGCATTGATTTTGTTCATATATCTATGAATAACTTCAAACATTGGACTGCCGGTTTTAAAAACCCGGTCTGCCGGCAAACCTTCTGCCAATAAATATTGCCGTGAGATATCGCTGTATGTCAGATTAATATCGCTGATATGATCAACTATTTTACGATTTATCTCTTCCGGTACACGTTGGTCAAAACAACGGTTTCCTGCTTCCATATGAAAAACCGGGATTTTACGTCTTTTAGCCGGATACGCGGCCAGACAACTATTTGTATCACCTAAAGTTAATAGCGCATCAGGTTGTGTTTGAACTATCAATTCATCGACTTTAGATATAATCTGTCCAATTGTGTCACAGGCGCTTTTCCCGGCAGCGCCTAAAAAATAATCTGGTTTCCTTAATTCAAGGTCATCAAAGAATACCTGGTTTAATTCATAATCATAATTTTGACCGGTATGGACAATTATTTGTGTTAAATATTTATCAAGTGTTTGCATAACGCAGGATAATCGAATTATCTCAGGACGGGTGCCAATGATGGTCATTACTTTCATTGTTTATCTGTCCTTATCACTTGTTCAAAAAAAGTATCCGCTTTTTCCGGATTAAAAATTTCTACAGCCCAAAATATTGTGACCATTTCTGTATCACCAATATTTTCAATTGAATGTGTGTAACCCGGTGGAATATCAACAACTTTATATTCAGTACCATCAACAGGATATTCTATGACTTCATCATTATTTACATCGCGAAATCTTATAACGCCTTTACCCTGAACTACCATGAACTTTTCGGTTTTTGTATGGTGGTAATGGTTACCGCGGGTGATTCCCGGTAAAGTTCGGGAAATAAATACCTGACCAATATATGGTGATTTCAGTAATTCCGCTAATGACCCACGATTATCTGATTTTATATCCAGAGTATAAGAAAAAGCATCTGTAGGTAAATATGATAAATATGTGCCATATAAGTTCCTTACGAACTCATCACTGAAATTAGGTAATAATA
>CAZNLA010000273.1:0-7368 GCA_964573385.1 uncultured bacterium | reverse complement strand
GCTGAGCCTGTCGAAGCGACCAATTTCTTGCAGATTTCTGCTAAAAAGCGAAAGTTCTGGAATAACATGTTATGAAATCAGTTCAACAAAAGAGTATAGCCACCCGGATAGTTGATATGTTGGAGCATATTCGTACTTATCGTGTCTCCGCGATTGCGATTCTTGTCATAAATTTAAGTATGATTATTGGTGTTATCTTTGATAACTGGAATATCTTTAATATCATGTTTTTATACTGGATGGAATCTGTTGTCATCGGATTTTTCACTGTTTTCCGTATGATGAATACAAAAAATAGTTTGTTGGCAAAGTTTTTCTTCATTCCATCATTTGGCATTTCTTACGGTTTTTTAACTTTCGGGTATGGTTTAATAGTTTATTCTATTTTCGCGATGACATTTATGAATCTGCAATCCGGCGAAAATGGCATATCAATTAATTCATATTTGGATGGTAGCTATCTGGTGGACGTATTTTCCGGAAGACCTGAATTGGCGATTCCATTGTTGTTTTTTATTATAAATCAGGTTTATGCGTTAAGATTATCTGTTAAAAATGAGAATAGATATAATGAGGATGAGATAGGGGAGATATCAACAACTGCATTTGCCAGAATTATTAAAGTATATCTGGCAATGTTATTAATGGGAATCGGTGTAACTATAGTAAACTCTTTTTTGAATTCGTTTTCTGTTTCAGAAAAATTGTCCGAAGCAGTTTCAATTAAAATTACAATAGTCATGGTATTGTTAATACTTACAAATACGGCTATTAATTTAAATGCTGATAAAAATAAGAATTAATTTCTATACAAATACCAATCAAATATGTAAAATACGCGCATGGGGTGAATTATGAATTTAAATAATATTGATTTTAAAAACAAAGTTACAGGTTGCTGGATGGGAAAAAATATCGGTGGTACCATTGGCGCACCAATGGAATGGAAACGTCAGGTGAATGAAATATCATTTTACCAGCAGAACCTTACCGGCGAACCATTGCCGAATGATGATCTGGATATTCAGTTATTGTGGTTAGTGGCGTTAGAGGAACGGGGGATTAAACTTACTGCCCACGATTTGGCTGAATATTGGTGTTTATATGTAACACCACACTGGTCTGAATATGGTATAGCAAAAACAAATATGCGCAGTGGTTTAATGCCACCGATGAGTGGAACATTCAGAAACGATTTTAAAGATAGTTGTGGCGCCTTTATTCGCTCTGAAATATGGGCTTGCGTTGCACCTGGTATGCCACATATTGCCGCCCATTATGCCATGCAGGATGGTATATTGGATCATGGTAATGGCGAAGGAACATATGCTGAAATTTTCTGCGCGGCATTGGAAAGCGCGGCATTTGTAATATCTGATTTCCGGAAATTAATTGAAATAGGGTTGAGTTATATACCAGCAGATTGTGGTGTTGCCGGCGCAATAAAATTGGCATTAGAAAGTTATGACAATAATTTAAGCTGGCTTGACGCGCGACATTTAATGCTGGAAAAATTCCGCGGACAGGCGTTTTTTGGCTGGGAAAGTCATATATCGGTGGATGATGTAAAGCGCGGATTTTTTGACGGCAAACGCGGATGGGATGTACCCAGCAATATTGGTATGTTAATTATCGCGTTGCTGTATGGCGAGGGAGATTTTGCCAAAACCATATGCACTGCTGTTAATTGTGGCGAAGATACAGATTGTACCGCAGCAACCGCCGGCGCTATCTTTGGCATTTTACATGGCATTGAATCTATCCCGCAAAAATGGATTGAACCAATAGGCAGAACAATAAAAACCGCGTGTCTTAACCTGGGCGAATTGGGCCATTTCGGTAATCAACTGCCTGCTGATGTTGATATTATGACAGAACGCACCATTAAAGTCGCTAAAGAAGTGATGAACAAAAATTGGAATAGCCTGACAATTAATGATCAGCCAACATCACTTGATGGTGTTGACCCGGCGGGATATTTTGCCAGTGGCGTGCTACGCGATTCACTGGTTGAATATGCAAACGCGCCGGTTTTCAAATCATCAGATTTTGAGGTTTTCACCGATTATGAAAATGATCCGTTAGTATGCAACAACATCGCTAAAAAGATTAAAATTACCATTAAAAATATTGCCAAAACCCAGGCAGCGCTAAACTTGCGGGTATATTCACCTGCCGGTTGGAATGTAACCCCGGATTGCGGCTCTATGCTGTCAGTACAACCTGTTTTTGGTGAACCATTACAAATAGAACTATTTGCCCAAAAAGAAGTTATTACTGAACCAGTGGTGAGAATGACCCTGGAGATATCTGTTGCCGGCAGGCCTTTTGTTATGCATATACCAATAGTATTGTTGAATGGAAATATGTATATACAAAAGTAGATGAAATTGATGTCTAAGGTTGGAAATAAAAAATACCCCAGGCTTTTACACCTGGGGTTTATTATATCACCACAACTAATTCCTAACCCAAATAAATTGGACAAGTTTTCAGTTTTCATCAGTAATTAATGCCTTGGAAAGGCATTTTAATAAGTAACCCCAGGCGTCAGCCTGGGGATTAAACCATAACATTGACTGCGCCTCGGAGAGGTGCTTTTATAAAGTCGCCTTTACAAGGCTCATGTTAATAGCCGTTACTTCCCCAGGCTGACGCCTGGGGTTACTCATAATGTCGCCACTCCGTGGCTAATATATATTAAAATCGGCAGAAATCGGTTGAAACCGGTTGAAATCGATTCAATTTCGAGTACAAGTTAAGTGACTTGATAAAAAATCCTCACATTTTTGTACGGATTTGGTTATTAACGGCCTAAGAGTCTAAAACCTAAAACCTAACCCCTAACCTCTAACCCCTTCTCCCTAAAACCTTCCTACACACTGAGCGCGGCGATTCTTTCTGCTAATGCTGTTTGTCGCATTTTAGCTTCTGCTATTTCGTTGCGGGTTTTGGCTATTACATCTGCCGGGGCGCGTTCTGCAAAGGCGGGATTGTTTAGTCTGGCTTCAGTTTTTTCAATATCCGTGGTTATTTTCGCCAGTTCTTTTTTCGCCTTTTCCATCTCTCTGGTTTTTTCTTCGGCAGTTAATTCACGGGATATATTTATGATTAATGGCAATTCACACCAGAATATATGTTCACCGCTTGCGTCTGTGGTGCTGGTAATGGATATTTTATCAGCACGTCCCAGTGTCAGTATCGCGGTTGTATTCTCATTTAACAGTTTTATGATATTCTCATTTTCTGTTGCAATGATGATATCTGCTTTTTGTCCGGGGGTTAATCCCTGTTCCGCACGCATCTTTCTTGCCGCTATAATGACATCCATAACCAACTGCATCTCTTTTTCTGTCGCTTCATCAATGTTGAAATCCTGTGGCATTGGCCATGATGATATCATAATTGACGCTGCGGCACCTTCTGAATGCGGTAATTGCTGCCATATCTCTTCAGAAATAAATGGCATAAATGGATGCATCAGTCGCAGAGCATTTTCCATAACATATGCCAGTGTGTTGCGGGTCGCGTCGGCGATTGCTTCGTCGCGCATTGCCGGTTTTGCCAGTTCCAGATACCAGTCGCATAATTCATTCCAGAAGAATTCATATAAACGAATAGTTGCCTGGTCAAGACGATAATTGTTCAGGTCGTCATTTACTGTTTTTACAGTATCTGCCAATCGGGATAAAATCCATCTGTCCGCCAGGGTTGCCGGTGTTGCTTTTGCCACGGTATTTTCGTTAAGATTCATCAATACAAATCTGCTGGCGTTCCATATTTTAGTGGCAAAGTTTCTGCCCTGAACAAAAGTGGGGAAAGAACGTCCGATTTCCGGCGCGTCAACATTCCATCCCGGTTCTCTGGTTTCCTGTAATCTTACATCCTGGGTCGCAGTTGCCATTCCGCACAGTCCGAAACGGGTAGCGTCGGTGCCATATTTATCTATCAATTCCATCGGGTCAATGCCGGTACCCAATGATTTTGACATTCGTTTTCCTTCAAAATTTTGTACTGTAGGGTGAACAAATACATTGTAATAAGGTATTTTGTCCGCGGGTGCTTTGTCATCAAGATATTCTACTCCGCTGTATATCATGCGGATAATCCACAGGTACAGAATATCGCGACCGGTAATCATAATATTAGTGGGATAAAAATAATCCATTTCCGGGGTTTTATCCGGCCATCCCAATACCGCAAATGGCCATAACGCGCTACTGAACCATGTGTCTAATACATCATCTTCCTGCTGTAATAAACCACTGCATTTCGGGCATTTATCTGGTGTCTCAACTGACGCGAACTCGTGATTGCAATCGACGCAGGTATATACAGGTATACGATGTCCCCACCACAATTGACGGCTTATACACCAGTCGCGAATATTTTCCAACCAGTCTTCAGAATATTTAATAAAGCGGTCTGGCTGGTATTTTATCATATCGTTTTTTAATACGTTCAATGCGTGTTGCGCCAGTGGTTCCATTTTAACATACCATTGTTCACTCAACAGTGGTTCAATAGTATTTTTACACCGGGTGCATTGACCAACAGCATGGAAATGGTCTTTTATTTCTGTTACCAGTCCTAATTTATTTAACGCGGATACCACTGCTTTCCTTGCGTCATAACGGTCTAACCCGCAAAACTCGCCTGCTTCCTCTGTCATTTTCCCATCTTTACCAATTACAATAGGCGCGGGTAAATGATGACGAATACCCATTTCAGCGTCATTCGGGTCATGTGCTGGTGTTACCTTTACCGCACCGGTGCCAAATGTCACGTCAACATATGCGTCCGCAATAACTGGTATTTCGCGATTCATTAACGGCAGCATCACTTTTTTACCGATAAACTTTTTATATCTTTCATCGTCAGGATTCACCGCAACTGCGGTGTCGCCCAACATGGTTTCCGGCCGGGTGGTGGCGACAATTATGCAACCTGTGCCATCTGCCAATGGATATTTAAAATGCCACATGTTGCCTTGTTTATCTTCATGGTCTACTTCCAAATCGCTGATTGCCGTCTGGCATGATGGACACCAGTTAACTATACGTGTTCCACGGTAAATTAATCCCTTATTATATAAATGAGTAAATGCAGTTAAAACGGCTTTAATGTATCCAGCATCCATGGTAAATCGTTCGCGGTCCCAGTCATAGGATGCGCCGAATCTGCGTAATTGTCGCAGAATAGTTCCACCGTAATGTTCTTTCCATTCCCACATGCGGTCAAGAAACTTCTCTCTGCCGATATCGTGTTTGGTTAAACCTTCTGTAGCCAACTGCGCTTCAACTTTAATTTGCGTGCCTATTCCGGCATGGTCCGTCCCCGGTACGCATAATGTTTCTTTGCCTTGCATGCGTTGCCAGCGAATAATAGTGTCATGAATGGCATGTTGCAGGGCATGGCCGATATGCAACTCACCGGTTACATTCGGTGGTGGTATTGTTATGCAAAATCGTGGTTTCCCCGGAACAACACTGGCGCGTGAATATTTTTTTTCGTCCCAAACAGCAATCCATTTTTCCTCAACGCTCTTTGGGTCATATATAGTAGGCAGTTGCCTTTCAGTCATAACTATTTCTCCTCGAAAATTTTGTTTCTTACTGGCTAAACTATTTTACCAAAAAGAGGAACTATTTTGTAGGGATGAATGTTAGTATCAAATAAGAAAGGTTTTACCTTATTTACATGGAATATTTTTTGTTATGTTGGCTTTAGGTAATATACTTTTACAGATATATGATGTTAAATGGGCAGAATTAACGCCTGAATCATGGCAACGTCAATATATGGGTGATGTTTTTTGGCGTTTTTATCAGCATAATGGCAATGGTGCCTGTGTCCGTACAGGTGATGTGACATTGGAAATGACGACAGGCAGGCTTTATCTTATTCCTGCCGGTGTCAGGTTTGACTACTGGACATCACAAAATTGCCGGCAGTTTTATGTGCATTTTGATTTACCAGGTATATCACGTCCGGTCTATTCTGAATTATGCGATCGTCCGGTTGCGGTTCGCCAGGACCATGAACTTCAGCATAATGCAGCAAAATTTGGCAGATTTATTCAGACTGGCGGCATTATGACATCCGGCAGGGAATGCCAGTTGAAATCAATATTATATGGTGCATTGGCACATTATTTTGATGATATTCCCGAGGAAAGGTTTGCCCGGGCACTTCACCGCGCGACATTTATGCAACCCATTGGCCCGGCATTAAAATATATCGAAAAAAATTACGCACGCCAGATAACAATAACTGAATTATCAGAGATATGCTGTTTGTCACCACAACATTTTGTGCGTAAATTTGGTCAGGCAACTGGTATAACGCCAATTCAGCATTTGCACACACAACGTGTTGGCGCGGCAGCAAAACTGTTATTATCAACAGATATGACAATTGATGATATCGCGTCGCGGGTAGGATTTAATACCCGTGAATACCTGACCCGTATATTTACCCGCCATACCAGCATGTCACCGGCAGCATATAGAAACACAATGAAGGTTAAATTGAAATGAGTCTATTTGATGATTTTTTTAGTCCTAAGAAAACAGAAAAAACGATATTGAATATTCGTGATGAAATTATGCCGGTATTAATTGATTTATGTGCGAAAATACCATTGTTATCGCATATTGATACCAAACGAATACGGTTATACGCCACCCAAACCAGAACTAACAGCAAACATGGTTATTACGCGAAAATTGTCCCTATGCGCTTTCCGGATGGAAAACCAGTTCGTGTTAAAAAAACTCATAGTGAAACCATACAACAAATCACCAGTCCAGATGGGGATATTCTATATTTAATCTATTTGTATGTTCCGCGTTTTTTAGAAGTTACTCTGGAAGAAAAAATTCTTACTCTTGTTCATGAACTATATCATATCAACCCTAAATGTGACGGAACCATCAGAGCAGTTGGTCGCGGTGCCCATGGCCATTCGCGCGAAGCATTCAATAATATGTTGAAACCGATGGTACGTGAATATTTACTGCATTATAGAACTGATAAATTATCGATTTTATTAACAGAAAAATATTCTGCAATTCAAAAACAATATGAAATAAGTTATCCGGCATTACCAATGCCAAAGATAACAATAGAACGGTTTTAAAATGAAACTTTAAATTTAAAATTACCATATTATATATCAATGTGGTAAAATTATCATAATAAATTACTGAATGGCGGAACATTTTCCAATATTTCGCAGTCTTTATAACAGTAAACAAATATTTAGTGTCAGTCGGAGGTTTCCTGATGGTTAGATTTCTTCTCTTTTTAGTGGTTTCGCTGGCGATAGTTGGTGGGACAATCTTTTTCAGTAATCGGCCCCTGGTA
>CAZNLA010000272.1:0-7437 GCA_964573385.1 uncultured bacterium | reverse complement strand
TTATTATTGTAATTTTATCGTAAATATATGGGGTTTACCGAATACTTACAAATAAAAAAATATCATCACCAATTAAACTATAAACTGACTGTTATAACAGGTAATTACTAATCAAATAAATTTTCTCTAAAACTTACTATGATTTGTCCGTATTTTTATTGACAATTTATGTGCTTAATGGTAAATTTTATTATACTAATCTGGTTACGTAACCATACAAAGGAGACTATATGTCTAAAATCGAGAAAAGAGAAGGTTTTACCCTTATTGAATTGCTGGTCGTCATAGCTATTATTGCTATCCTAGCCGCAATTCTGTTCCCTGTATTTGCCCGTGCACGTGAAAAGGCGCGGCAGACTACCTGTAGTAGCAATCAGCGACAAATTGCTGCATCATTGCAGATGTATGCCCAGGACCATGAAGAAGTTTTGCCTAATAGTGAGACCATTTGGAATGACATTAAATCTGACCCGGGTGTTTTGGTTTGCCCGTCATTAGGTAAATCGACTCCCAACGGTTACGGTTACAACTACTGGATGGCCGGTCAGTCAATCGGTTCGGTATCTGATACAACTGCCGCAATTCTGACTGTTGATTGTATTGTTGGTAAAAACAATATTCTGCTAACCGGAATATCCGATATCTCCGCCCGTCACTCAAACGCGGCCATCATCAGTTACCTTGACGGCCATGTAGGTGTTGTTCAAAGCCCTGCTATACCTATTATAGCCACCGGTCTTACAGATATGTTCACCGGAGCGACGAAAACACCCGGTACTTTATCTGCTTCCGTAGCAAATGGTGCCTGGCAAGCCAACCAAACCCCGAAATTCCCGTATACTGGTGGTGATACTTTCACCACATATAACTTTGGTCGTGGCAGTATCAGCGGATTTGTAAATGCTGAAGGACGCACCAGTGTCATCGCCGGTGGTGCGGCATTATGCGACGGCGTAACCGGAAACCCCGGTGGTGAACAGGTTACTTACTGCGATTTACAGAAAATTATTCCTACAGCACCTACAAAATTATGGGTAGTAGAGGGTGATGTATTAGTAAATTGTAATAGTTTACAGGAAATGGCATATTTTTACGCGTCTTCCACTGTTCCGACTAGCAGTGCTCTCGGTACCCAGATTGCCGGTGTTACAGCAGGTATTGTTCCAAATCACGCGGCAGACTGGCCACAATGGTACCGCGATTTAACCGGAAAATACCTTATGCTTTATTCTACTCAGGCATGGAATAGCGAACAAAATGGTGGATGGACAAGTTTGAGTCCAAATTATATTTATAACCCGGGTTCAACCGCCCAGAAAACATCATGGATTCATTTTAAAATGGTTGGCTCAGACGGTAAAGTATATTACCAGTATGGTTCAACCATATGGAATGTAGCATCATCCAACTGGACCAGCATACGTTACTTTAATTTAGGTGGCGTAAACCACAACAACCAGTATAAAATAGTTTTAATGGATAAACTGACGTATTCATCATTATAATCAATGTTGGTTAAATAGAAAAAACGGGGTTCAACTAAATTTAGAACCCCGTTTTTATTTGATATATTTTTGATATTATACCTTAGAATCTTCAATAATTCATAAATACAGCCTATCCTGCTGAAAAAGAATTGTAATAGCCTGTTACTTTTGTAGAACAGTATAAGTTTAACTAAGCAGGTGTGTAGCAATAGTGAGCAAAATATCACTTAAATTATTTCAAATCATTCATATATACTGTAATAATACCCATAAAGGATAAATCATATGCCAGATAATATTTCACGTAATCTTAACAGCCGAATTGGTTGTCATTGCTGGGGAACTAATCCTGCTTCTGTTGCCGGTATACCTGCATTTGCTGAGGTTGGATGCCGTTGGGTGCGGGCAACACGGCCAATGCAGATGGATGTGGTGGCGATGGGACTGCGCAAATATAATTTTGCGGACAATGGCGAAAAATCCATCGATCTGGCGATTGCGAACGGCATGTCGATTATGGGCATTATAGATGCCAGGTGGGGTAACGAAACGTTATTCAACGATTTACCATACGCGTCACCAATTTGGGAACACCTTGATTTATGGGAAGATTTCGTTGTTGCGACGGTTAATTATTACAAAGATCGGGTTAAATATTGGGAAATAATTAATGAACCACCATTTTTCTGGTGGTACCCAACACCGGAAGGGGTAACCATTCCACAGATTAACCCGGATACCAAAAGAGCGCCAATTTGGGCATATGCGCAACTGCTTAAAACATCCGCGCAGGCAATACGGGCAACCGACCCAACCGCAAAAATTGTGATGGGTAGCGGTTTTAACGACGGACAATTTTTGCAACGATTATATGACCTGGGATGCAAAGATGATTTTGATATAGCATCGGTACATTATTTGGGTTGCAAGCACCCCGACGATTTTGCCCGGGGATACAAACGAATACGCACAGTAATGGCAGAAAACGGCGATGCAAACAAACCACTTTGGGACACAGAAAACGGCCCCAATGGCGCGGTAATTGGCCAATCAGTAGAATCGCCGGGACATTATGAGGCGTTATATAATATTTATCGCCACTGCTTCACCCACCAATTCGGCCTGGACAGGTATTTCTGGTTTAACCCGGTTACACAAAAAGAGGTTGGCGTATCACATGGGTCAGAAATTTATGATGACAATAATTGCCTGACACCGGCATACCGTGCGCTGAAAACGTTGTATAATTTAGTTGGCGAAGGCGAATTGCTGCGTGATACCCATATTGACAGCGAGGTTCATGCTTATCTGTTTAACGGTACCATTGGGCCGGTGACAATATTATGGTCAACCGCGCCGGCAACCGTAAACTTGAAAACTGATATCGACGCGTTTGATTATTTGGGTAACCCATTAACATTAAAGAAGAATTTTGAGTTAAACGGACAACCATTATTTATCCCCGGTGATGTAATGCCGGCAATGGATATTACCATCACCGGAAAACGTGAGACTGTGGTGCCGTGTATGAAACAACCACCGGTGGATACCATTGAATTCACCCCGCCTGCAGTACCAAATATCTTGGATATTCATGACCCGGAATGGAATAATATTCCATATCTCGCCACACACACCGACATACCGGTAATCACCCAAAATGACCATTTTTGCAAGGTAACCACCAGTGTAACCGCGGATATTCGTATGGCTTATACAGCAGATGCGCTGTTATTACAGGTTAAAACCTTTGATGACCGGCTTAACCAGAAATGCCCAACCGGTCTGGTTCAATTTACACTGCGCGACTCCAACCCTGACGTGGGTGAATGGACATATTTCTACAACTCTTACGGCTTATACAATCTTTTCGCATCCGACCGTGGACCATTGTTCCTGCGCTATGAACATCTGTACCAGGATGAATATCCTACCGGAATAGTTAAAAACGCGAGAGTACAAACAGAGGCGCAACCCGACGGGCTACTGTTTTGCGCGGCAATACCATGGTCAGAAATAGCACCATGTCGCCCCGGTATGCATAACCCTTTCCTGATGATGTTCAGTTTTAACCGCGCGGATAATATACTTGATGTGCCAACAGGTGACGAACCCGAAGAATGGTCACACAACTTCAACGACAATTTCATAGTAAAAGACCCGGCACTAACAAGGTGGGTATATTTCAGGTGAGAAAAAGAGACTTTTGCCGGCACTAAAATACAGCTAAAATGGTCACTTCGACAGGTTCAACGATTGGTCGCTGAACCTGTCGAAGTGACCTTAAGCAAAAGTCCTGACTTAAATAATTACCATCTCTGCATCTCCGTTTTCATCAATAATATAAACCTGGCCGGCCTTTGCCGTGAATGATTTATTTATTGTTACTTCGGTATCTACAAAAGCCCAGATTACTGATGGATTTCCGGATTCATTTTCCCATATTACATATTTACCGCCATCGGTCAGGCGTAACCGGTGCATCAACGATTCGCATTTATTAAAGATATGATTTACCCGGGCGAACTCTTCTACCTGGTCACCGCCGGGGAGTGTCTGTGGACTTCCGCCATCATGGCCTGAAGATTCCCATGGTCGCGCCCCTACCCCCGGTATGCAACGATGCGCGGTGAGCCAAAAATAGAGGTCAGCACTTAATTTTCCACTTCCAAATGGGTATTCATTGGAAAAGAATCCCGGTGAGGTGTCCAGCAAAGAAAATGCCCAATCACCATTTACAACATCATCCCACAGACGACGACGGAATTTATCATTGGCAAAACCGAACATTGACACCTGACTGACGCCGAAGATAGTTGTAATTTCGCAACGATGGCGAAGACCCATTTTTTGTTGGCGTGCCTGCATATCCCAGATAATATCTGCCTGAGGTGATTTATCCGGTGAACCCCAATCGACCGCGGTTAGTCCCAGATTTTGATATGAATCCCAGAAAATACCCCCGGTACCGGCGGCAGTACAGGAATATTTAATATCATTTTCAAACCATTGTCCGTATGGTGAGTTCAGTCTACCCGCCCATAATCCGCCATAATTCGCGTCATACGGGTCACCATTTGCTTCATGCAGTACCCATTCCGGATGCTCTTTCCATATCGGCGCAAGTTTTGACAGGTGAAAACTGTACCACTGAAAAATATCTATCCCTACCACACGCCCGGCATCACCCAATGCTTTCATCCCGGCATCGCCACCAAATACCTCAGCATAGCGGAAACGATACGGGCAACAGATGTTACCGTCGGCACTGGTTAATTTCGGGTCACTGGTGATAGAATCCCACACCCCATGGGTGAATACATCGCGATAACCCAATTTACTGTAAACCGGTAATGCCGCTTTTAAGTCATCTGACCACTTTGCGCCGCGTGCTTTTAAATCATCATCCCATAAATGTGAATGGGTAGATGGACGTGGCGTTTCTAATTTAAAGTCATAATGGTCAAGTATGCGTTGACGTGTGAAGGAAAACGCGTCAAGCCACAAATTGCGCCATTCATATTTTTTCAATGTGGTTTGCGCCTGGAAAACCATCAATTTCCGTTCCGGCGTATTTACTGATTCACCTAATTTAAAAAATGGACGATCGGTGTAATGTATCACATCTTCATTAGCAAATTTTTCTATTCTTGCGCGGGTTAGGCCCGGTATTTCCGCGTAAATGCATAAAGCCAGGTCATCCTTCACCTGAAAATCACATTGTGCTGACCCGGCGCATCGTGGCAACATATCCATCGGGTAAGCACCACCCCATCCATCAGTGAAGAACTTTTCAATGGTAGAAAACGCGCTATCTGCCTTCACCGTTTGCTCAAGGTCAATGGTGGATACATCCTGCTGAATAAGGGTACAACCCTTTGCATTGCCACCCAATTCCCATGTGGTATCTTCAATTATCCAGTGAATTGGCCGACCGGGAGATTCTACCGCAACCTGCATTGCCAAACCTGCCCAGTCATTGCCATAAATATCTTCTTTTACTGGCCGGAAAGACCATTTAAAAGTAACCTTTGGATTATCTAACCGTCGTGTAACCACACGGCAATCACCCATGGCATCTGCTTCCTGCAAACGTGGCAACCATATGCCATCAGCAGATAGCACCAGGGTAACGGCGTCCCCATCGCGTTCAATGTTAATTAATTTGTTGGGTTCAAACCTGAAACCTTTTTCAGATTCAGTATATACAATCCATGGCAACTGGGCAGAACGCAATTGTTTATGCTGATATCGCACCTCGCCAATGCCAAGGAAACGATCATCAACGAAAATCAGGTCCAACGAAAAGCCATTAGAAAATCGTATAGTTTCAAACTTTTTCATTTTTTATCCTTTTATTTTGTATTTGCGGAGCTATTACTTATGTCACTTAGCATGTCGACGTGACCAATTAAGATTTATAATTTAGTTACAGTAAAACTCACATTGATAATATTAATTACACAAAAAGATAAAAACACCTTGTTAAACCGATTAAATATGTAGATTATGGTTTTAAAACTGAAAGGTTATTTTTCTTTCTTATTTCCTGTGCTATTGTCCATAATTTTTCATCGCGATGAAGAACATTTATAAAATTGGTGGTGGTGATACCCAACTTTTCCGCTGATACGCTAACCTGACCTTTATAATATACCATCAGGTCCAGCATGGTGGCGATGATGGCCAGATATTTTTCATTCTCCGGATTAACCCGCAATTTGCCTTTATTCCCTATCTGTTCTTTCACTTCCGTTGGTGGTAAGTATGTTTCCTGGTCAACGTCGCTACGCAGATGCAACACCATGGTATGACGCAGGCGTTTTAAGGCATGGGTTCGGTTTTCTCCCTGCATTCGCGATTCACTGGCAGATGCGGATTCACCGGTGGGAAGGTGAATAATTTGGATAGCGCTATGGGTTTTATTTCTTTTTTGCCCTCCGGGTCCACTGGTTCGGTGTGCTCTCCATTCGCATTCTTTTAATAACTCTTCATCAGATAATTCCCATGGTTGACTCATTATTGTCCGCCTCCCCAGTCTAACTTATCGCGTAACCGGTCATAAAAACTCGTCAACCCCAGTTTAATTAATTTCGCTTTTTCAACAGCAGGGGATACAATCACTTTATCTCCCTGAAAAATATCAATTGGTTCCTGACCATCTATTGTAATCATCATTTTGTCGCCATTCTGGTTACCAGTACATAAAATCTCAACCACGTCGCCATCCGGTATCACCACCGGGCGGAAAGATAATGAATGCGGACAAATTGGTATCAGGGTCATGGCGGCAGTTGCCGGATGCATTATGGGACCACCAGCAGCCAACCCATAAGCGGTGGAACCGGTGGGAGTAGAGACAATAAGCCCATCTGCGGAAAAATGTCCCAGATGATGCCCGGCAACACTGACATCCAGATGCACCAGTCGTCCCGTTGTACCCTGCCGTACAACAACGTCATTAAACCCGATTGCGTCAATATGTTCGCCGACACACGCCCGCAACATCATACGGCTTTCTACTTTATAATCACCATCTATAATTCTGGTTAATGCGGCAAACATGCCATCCGGATTAATCTCTGGCAAAAAACCCAACCATCCGGCACTGATGCCGGCTACAGGAATCGCCGCACGTGCGCATGCCCGTACCGCGGATAACATGGTACCATCACCACCGATAGCAAGCGCAAAATCCGCGTCACCCACTTCATCGCCACAATCCAGCAGCAATTCGACATTCTGCCCGCGCAACCATGCCACTGCTTCAGAGGCAACCTGCACCGCCATAGGTCTGTTAATAGCTACAAACACCGCAACTTTCATATAACTATTTTACCTGATACTGAAGGAATAGTAAATTTATTTAAAAAATAACTATTTACAGGACTTTCACTCACGGTCACTTCGACAAGCTCAGTGACCGGTCGCTGAGCTTGTCGAAGCGACC
>CAZNLA010000271.1:0-7470 GCA_964573385.1 uncultured bacterium | reverse complement strand
AATTATTATCCGCTGGCACTTCCATCGCTGCTGCACAGTTATCCACGGTGGTGGCGAAAAATCCGCCTTTTTTTATTAGAAGTTCCGGCAGTTGCGACATGCTGTTTTTATACTGGTGGTTTGCCGGGAAGGCGCCGTATTTGCCGTCCGGTCGTATCCATAATGCGTAATTAGGGTTAGTACGTCCGGTGGGCATTTTGTTAGTCGCCATTGCGACTGTTTGGTAAAAACAGGGGTCGACAATATTAAGGTTCCATTTCGACATTTTATCGTCAATCAATGTATTAATGGTCGCCTGGTTATCCCAGATATATCCAACTTGCGGGTCATAAGTTATTGTCACTTTGCCGGTGCCGGTACAACGTCCGTCTTTATCTTCCAAAACATTATTGAAAACAAATGAATCGCCTTCTTTTTCCAAAGTAAATTGAATCTGTGGTTTCCAATTCAAGTCTCCCCAGGTAGCACCAGGCTGGAAAAGCAACATTGGCATCAGGCCCGGTACCAGTTTCACTTCCTGAACCACACTGGTATCTTTTACGTTAATCCAACCGATAGGTTCGTCGCCGTCAAATATATATTGGCGTCCAACCCATTCTCGCAGTTTAAAATTAGCCACATGTTTTGGTGCCTGGTCGGTTATAGGTGCTGCCGGGGTGATGGTTAAATCGCTGAAACGCACCAGACTTTCTCGTACGGCAAATCCTGCCTGGCCGCGGGTAAGAGGCTCAACCGGGTCGTAATAACGCATCAGTTCTTTGCCATCAATTGCCACTACTATCCAGCGACCACTTGTGGTGACGGCAACTTTAATATCCTGTTGCGGTTTAACGGTATACGGTTTTACGCAAACCACTCCGCCTTTTGTTTTCCATAACTCCACATGCCCGTATCCGATGGAAAAACGCACTTGGTAATAACTATCCGGTCCCTGATAACGAACGATGATTCCAGCGTCGGTTCCGACTGCCTCGCGTCCCCACTGGTAATTCATAAAGACATTGCCACTGCCGATACGTGGTCCTTTTAACGGTGCAGGTTCAAGTATGCGTATGGTTGTCTCTACAGTATAATCTTGCCATGACGGTGAACCGGTAATAGCGTATCGCCACATATTAACAGGATGGACGACGCAATATGTGTGGGTGTCATCTGTCATACCATCCAGTTTGGTGCCGGGCATTGAATAATACAACGGACTGCGTCCTTCCAACCCGTCATTATTCACCTTCCATTCCTGTCCTGTGTTCGCAAAGGCTGTTTTAAAATCTTTTGCATTAACACATTTCAACATAGGTTGCTGATCAACAGCATACGCAATAATAGATAATACTGTCATTAACATCAGGCATAAAAATAAGTTTTTCATAACTATTTCCTTTTATTTTGGTCACTTCGATAAGCTCAGTGACCGTGAATTCTACCGGTCACTGAGCTTGTCGAAGTGACCACATCTGAAAACCGTAAACTTGTTCAATTTATTTGGGTTAGGTTATGAGCTTATGATATAATTTCATAACCTGCAGTCTGCAAAAAGAAAACCAGTGCCCAGTCCTGGTCGTTTGCCAACGGATCGGCAAATCGTCCTGGTTCGCCATTCACAACATCTGGATAAATATAAGCGCAGGTAGCACTGCCATCTGCATTGAATGAACAAAGGTTATTTAACAATATGTTGCGACTACGTTGTTGATAGGATTCGTCACCTGTTGCCAACCAGTATAAATGATACGCCCAACCGGTTGTTGCGCTCCAGTGATGTGGAAATACATCACCCCATGTTTCACGTTTACCAAACCAGTAACCGTCCCAATGGCGAATGGCGATATCGTGCAGGCGATAATCCGGTTGCTTTCCGCCAAACGCTTCTAATGCCGGTAGCATTGATTTCGCGCAATTCAGGTATTTTTCTTCATTTGTCAGCAAATAACATTCCAATGTGATAATTACTGCGGGTGATACGATGGTCTGTTCATAATTTACCTCGTGGCGAGGCAGATCTAATCCATTTTTCACGATATTATCACCATGTTCGCGGAAATATGCAAGCAATTGGTCGGCTTCAATTGTTTTACCTGCCGCACGAAACGTTTTTATCGCGTCTAATATTGGTAATCCAATGGGATAAAAATGACTTCCATCCTGTCGGTAATACGCGCATATAGTCTTAAAACAGTCATCCAGATAACAACTGTCACCAAAAGCATGATACATTTCAAGATGAAATTGTGCAACCCATGGGAAGTTGTAAAGTCGATGGCTATCGCCATCCACTTGTCCTAATACAGTGCCATCGTCTTTTTGCAAATAATTTCTAACGAAATGGTGATAACGTTTAAGCGCATTTTTATATTTTTCGTCTTTCCAAAGTTTCACTATTTTAGCTAACAATACACCCATTCCCACACGTTCTCGACTTTCGCTGAAATCACCGCGATGCCCCCGTGGTAACTGAGATTTAGTTTCGTTGTCATAACAGACAAATGCACCGTCAAATGGGCTGCTTGTATCATTAACTTGTTGTTTATCAACTATAAAATTTATGCGACTGTGTATCAATTCAGCAATGTCATCTATCGCATGTAATCGCAGCCAGGTTTCTTTACCTTCTCCATATCTTACTTTTAGTGTCTGTTCACCTGCAATATTTTGTGGAGTTTCGACAGTTGCGGATGAATTGCTTACAGTTATCGCTGGCGGTGTACCGGTGACAAATGTGTAGTTATCAGTTTTGACTTCAATAAATGCTGGTATTTCGCGTGCCTGCTTGAAAAAATCATCCCATCCAAGATGCCAGAAAAATCTCCATGAAATACGATGTAATTGTCCTGGTTGCAGGGAAAGACCATTGGAATTAAAAACAATGCTTCCGCGCATATTTGACCCACCCAGCATTAAACCACGGCCTTCTATGTTGTAACCGCCGATGAATCCATCGGTAAGAACTAACCCGAGATGAGGGGCAGTGCCACCCATACGTATACAACAGGCATACGCGGTATTTCCACCACACCATAAATGCGCGTTGCATCTTTTGGTTATGCAGGTGATAGCATCAGGATAGTTGTCATTAAATGGTGCATATAATCCAATACCCCAAATAGGCTGGTCAACTGCGGAGATATTGCGAAATTCAAATGTTTCATCCATTATATTGTTATTTATGCATCTGGTGACAGTTATTTCAATAGCGCCGACCAGATAACGACTGATAGCAGTATTGTTATCTATACTTATGTTGCTAACGCGTTGCCATCGTTGCGGACCATTTCCACCGGGCATTGCCAGATAACCCAATCCCCATCCATTTGAATCCGGAAAGGCAGAATTATCTGAACTGTCACATACCCAGTTCATACCGGATGCGTCATCAGGGTGCGATATTTTATTTATTGCCCCGGTGGCATTATTTACTTCAAAATAGAAATTTTTATCAGAACAAACGATTTTTTCTTCAGTTAAGTTATTCACCGGATTTCTCCATTATTTTTTCAATCATTGCGTATCTTTCCAAAAACGCCGGCAATTGAGATGGCACACAGCATTGGGCTTCGCGTCTTTTTAATCCTTCTGCTTTCAATACTGCCATTTCATTTTCAATCTCTTTGTGGTTTTCTGTAGCTATTCCATTTCTGCTTTCCATTATTACTTTCATTTGTAATGTCTTTAATTTGCGTGAATATATAAATTCTTCCAGCATTTCACGGTTGATGCCTGTTAAATTTCCCTGGTTAAGTAATGCAATTGCTTCATCCCGCACCTGGCATTCCGCTTTCCATGTTAATGCAGATGTAACACCATTCGGAGAAATATTTTTACACAGATTATCCAATGTTGATATTGACAATCCTAATTTATCTCCGCCATTACCAAATATATTTACACCTGCCTGGGCAAACCATTGATTTACATTAGATGGTACTGTTGCGTTTGCCGCCCATGATGTCGCCATAAAATGTTGCCATCTGCTACCGACTTGCAGAGTATGGTCTTCCCATAAGGTATTTATAATTCCAATCGCACCGCTTTCCGCGCCATGGTCAGCAATCCAAAAAGCGTTTTCAACCGAATACATACCCGGACATACTATTACATCAAATCCTAAAGAACGCCAATGGTCTATTGATGGGTAACGTCGGTGTTGATTGTAATGCCAGTCCAGCATAATTATATCCCGTGGTAAACCTTCCACTGCTTCAGGATATAGCCATAACATATCGTCCCACATCATCATGCGTTTGCCATGGGATTTTATTACTTCATAAATTTGCTTTATATGATGTCGGAAAATTTTGCCTTTTGACCAACCCGGGAATGCGGTTTGGCATCGCGGGCATAATCCAAGATAGGCTGATTCATCTGCATTGATGCTTATATATGGTGATTGCGATTTTGCCGCCAATTCATCAAAGATTTCTGTCAGCACCTGTAAAGATTTTGGATGTGATGTGCAGAATTGATAACTGTCACTACCTTCCTCTGCCATCTCCGCGTAATCGGGGTGGGTGAGAATGCCAGTGCAATGCCCGATGGATGTTTGGGCCGGTATAACATCTATACCATATTCTTTCCCTGCAATCTGAATACGGATTAAATCATCCATAGTCCATGAACCTTCCGGCGCAAAAGCGTTATGTTTTTCAAATCGCAAATGGTTTTCAAAATATAGCAGAAAGGTATTAAGTCCCTGTTCTTTAAGCCATGGGAAACGGCTAATCCAATATTCCGGGGTATATATAAGAGAACCACGACTGGTGTCATACATAAATCCACGCATTGCAAAACGTGGTTCATTTGGCCAGATAACCGGTACTGACTCTTTTATCGGTTGGTTGTTTGCTGTCCCGGCAAATTTTACCGGTGGAATTATTTCGTAGCTATTTTCCACCGGATCTGATGGTGCCCAAAAACTCCATTGGTAAGCAACTTTATCAATCCGACAGATATTAATATGCCAGATGTCCTCTGTTTTCGGTGCCGGTAATCCAAATGCGGAAAAAGGTATTGCAATCTCAAATTGCCAACCAGTTCCGGTTAACTTAGTCGCACATTTAATATTATCAACAACCAATGGATGATGTGTACCCCATCCCGGGTTATCAACTAACCATTTATCAACTGCCACATCCGCCAACGCGTTTATTGTCACAACAAAATGTTCCTGGCCATTACCTTCAATATCCAATAACAATTCTATAACATCATCACTACGCACTGGTAATTCTCCGGTACGCATTAATCCCATTTGTGGTTCATTAACAGTCACACCGGCATATAGGTAGGTATCATCATATAATAACGCCGCGGTAACAGGTTTCCCTTCTTTCCATGTATCCATGGCCAAAAAACGTTTTACCCATTTAGCCTGTTGCCAACATGACGACTGTATCCACCCGTCAAGTGCAGGAACTTCATCTGTTCGTGTTATTTCATACACTGGTTGTTTAATCATTTTAAAACCTCTGTATCTGTAAATAAAGCGTCCCCAATGGTAATAAATGGGGGACGCTTATTTAAATAGAATTGATAAATATATCCTGATAATTTAATAGAACATCACCGATGACGGGCCATGCCAACCATAAGCAACAGCAGAATACATGAAAGTTATATCGACATTATGTGGTGTACTTGTCGTTGCACCGTCCGCGCGAATAGTCATGGTGGAATAATAGATGCCATTTGTATATGCGGTATCACATGATGAAGAAACTGACTGACCTGTTACAGTATCAGTGATAGTCATCGTTACCATTTCAGCTTTTTCGCGGTTACCACCCAGTAAGCTAATATAATGTAATTTGCTATCAGTAACTGATACTGAAAGTACTGCTTTTGACAAATTTGTTTTTCCGCTAATAGTGTTTCCGCGTGGACACAGGAACATACAGCCGGTTCCCATTGTTTTTCCCGGATATGCCGACCTGACTGTCATTTGGTAACTGTCACCACTGGGTAGCAGATAACTGGTATCAGGACACATCAATGTTCCATCCTGTGCATAAACATTAAATACCAGAGTGCCGGTTGCCCATGTTGGTGTTAGTTTAGACATTGAACCTGCACCATTAGAATTATAAGCAATAAGACTCCAATAACCTGTCCAGGCACCACCTACAGGATTTTTACTTAAATCAATATCTCCAGCGATATTGTAGTTCGCTTGCTTGGTAACAAACCATGGGGCCTCACCACTTTCTGGCATTAATGTCCATTTACGCATTTTTAATGCTGACAATGCATCATCCGCTGTCTTCATTGTTTCTACATGGCCATCTACCGCAGCTAATACCGCGCAGTTATTATGACGAGAATCGATATCAATGTTTAATTCTGTTGCACGAAGTTCGGCGGTAGAATTTGGCAATAATGGTGTCATATTCAAATCACCAAGCATTAATGTTGTTGATGGGTCAACAATATCACCCAATGATAATCCTGATGAAGTAAGTAGGAATTGATTAAAGCCATATTCCGGATAACCGGCATTCCCGTTAGCTTCATTACTGGGACAGTTATACATGCCATCTTCGGCGTATGTGCCGAATGATTTAGTCCATGCAGAAGAAACCGGGTCAGCAGGGAAAGATTCTTCATGGTCTTGTGCATACATTTGAATTGATGCAGCAATCTGTCTTTGATTACTGGTGCAGGTTGTTTGTCTTGCTTTTTCGCGTGCTTTGGCAAATACCGGGAACAGAATAGCGGCTAGGATGGCAATAATTGCAATTACTACCAGTAACTCTATCAGGGTAAAACCATGTTTATTATTTGATTTCATTTTTGGTCTCCTTGTATTTATTTATTCGGATAACCGAAAAATTGTAATTCGGCCATATCATCACGTGTGACTGCGGTATTGGCAGTTATAATGTATACACAAATATGTTTGTATGAACCGAAGACGGTATTAATTGGGTATGTATACCATTGACCACCTGTTCCTGCTTTAGGAGAAGGGGCTAATCTTGCAATAGTTTTCCAATCGGTGCTGGCTGTGCCGGTATTGCTGCCCTGCAACCATATTGTTGAACATTTGCTACCATCCCAAAATCGTTGTTGGTCAATTCTGGTCATGATTCTTACTTTCGTCGGAATAATAGGAGGAACCATATTTGAAAATCCGAAACGCATTATTGCGGCACCACCATTTTGTACTGTAGTTCCGTAATCACCATCGGTCAGCAATTTGCCGTTTTCCTGACCGGGATTAAATATGGTATAAGGTGCATTACCATAATTAGTCGCTAAATAGTTGGTTCCATCATAAGTAACGGTAACGCGACTGGCGATTGAGAAGTTTGCTGGCATTAGTGTGATAGAATTCAGCATTAATGATTCAGTGGCAGTTTTACCGGGTTGTACTGTTATAGTGCGTACAGACCCATCTACTAAAGAAGCAATAAAAGCATTACTATGACGCGCGGCAGCGGCAGCGTCCAGGTTATCACCGTTAATACCAAAATTACC
>CAZNLA010000270.1:0-7503 GCA_964573385.1 uncultured bacterium | reverse complement strand
AAGTAGTTTGAATTGAATCAATAACCACAAATGCCGGTTGCAAGTTGTAAATATGCGCAATTATCGTTTCTAATTCTACTTCTGCCAATGCCAGCATATCCTCATGCAGGACTTTTAATCTTTCACTGCGCATACGCATCTGTTGCAATGACTCTTCACCTGTTACATATAATGCCCTGTGCCCACGGCACGCCAATGCGTATCCCGCTTGTAATAATAATGTAGATTTTCCTATACCCGGGTCGCCGGCAAGCAATACCGCTGTGCCGGGAACCGCGCCACCGCCCAATACACGGTCAAACTCGCCCATTCCACTAGGCCGTCTCGGTTCTACACCGGGTGGAACATCACTGATGGGAACGGCGGCAGATGTGTGCAAAATTGTCGGTTTTTGCGATGGAGTCTTGGAGTTAACCTGCACTTCCTCGACCAATGTATTCCATTCGCCACATTCAGGACATTTTCCATGCCATCTCGACTGCTTTGATCCGCATTGACTACATACATATACTAAATTAATTTTTGCCATTATTACTTTCCAATACTGCCCGAACCCTATTAAGTAAATCATGTGGCCGGAATGGTTTGGGTAACATTTGGAACTTCTCACCCGGTTGCAAATTACTATGCAACAAACCATCTGAATAACCAGACATAAATATTACCGGCAGGTTCGGTTTTAAAACGGTGAATGACCGATATAATTCTACACCATTTTCTTCAGGCATGATAATATCTGTTAACATTATATCAATTTTATCTGATTCTTTCTCAAATATTAATCGCGCTTCTGCCGGTGTTGCCGCCGCTAATACAACATAACCGGCATGATTTAACACTGCCGTTACAGTTTTGCGTACTGAAACTTCATCTTCCACAACCAAAATAGTTTCACGTCCCTGCCCCTGATAAATTAGTGCCGGGGTTTGCATAGGAACAGATGCTACATCGGGAGAAAACTCTGATTGGCATGGGATATATACATTAAATGTGGTACCACCATTAATTGTACTTTCAACTTTTATATATCCGTTATGTTTTTTCACTATTCCATAAACAGTGGCGAGACCTAAACCAGTACCATGTCCGGTATCTTTAGTGGTGAAAAATGGAATAAAGATATTATCAAGAACAACTTTATCCATACCTTCGCCAGTGTCGCGAACGGTAAAGCATACATATTCACCCTCAATCGATCCGGGATTATTATTCACAAACGTCTTATCAAGTACAACATTACCGGTTGATATATAAAGATCGCCACCATTTGGCATTGCATCTTTCGCGTTTACGGCCAAATTCATCAGGATTTGTTCCATTTGACCTACATCAGCCAAAATGACACATATAGCAGGTGCCGGGGTAAAATGAATGGTAATATCCTCACGAACCAGGCGTGACAACATCTTAATAGCATCTCTGATTAAGGCATTTAAGTTTACAGGCACCATTTCGATAGTTTGTTTGCGACTGAAAGTTAATAATTGGCGTGTTAAATTGCTTGCTCTTTCAGAAAGTTCAATAATTTCCTTCATTCTATTCTTAGTTTTTTCTGTTTTTACCTCACCAATTGTTAATGATGCCTGACCCAAAATCCCCGTCATAATATTATTAAAATCATGAGCAACGCCACCTGCTAAGCGACCTACCGACTCCATTTTAGCCGCTTGCAGCATTTGCGATTCTGATTTAATTCTATCTGATATATCTCTGGTAAAAATCAGGAAACTTTTGTTTGAACTGTCATAATTTACACTAATTTCAACATCCAAAATCATACTATTTTTTTTGCGAAGTTTTGAAATAAATCTGTCTGACCCACTATCAACAATATGTTTAAGCAGCATCTTTAAAGAACTTTTATCAAAATGCGCTTCGATATCCTTAATATTCATCTTTAACAATTCTGCTTCCGTATATCCCAACATCTCAGCATAAGCGTCATTTACTTCAATAATTTGTCCGCCTGGATACTGAACAATGTTAAAACCATCCGGTGCTGTCTTCAGCATTAATTGATGTTTTTCTTCAGCACGGCGAATATTTGTTATATCCTCACCGGACGATAACAAACCCGTTATCTCCCCTTTTTCATTTTTAATATAATTGTTTTTAAATAATATTATTCTTTCACTACCATCGGCAGTTAATACAGCATTTTCATATTGTTTGATTAATTCAATATAATTTTCATTTGCAATTAATGATCGGAATATCTTCTTTATATCTTTTCGGATTAATTCCGGAATACAGGTATCAAACCAATTTTTTCCGGATAATTCATTATTTTTATACCCAAGAATTTCGTAACCTTTGTTATTTATCAATATTATGGTTCCGTTTGTATCCATTGCCAATATCATAACCCCGGCAATATCAAGATATTGTTGCGCCAAATCCCTTTCTTTTTGAACAGCGGACATTGACTTTATTCTTTCCTGCCGAATACGTATTGTGGAAATACCATAGGATAAATCATTTGTTAACTCGGTTAGTAATTTTACTTCATCTTTATCAAAAGTATTGACTTTTGTCCCGGCAAGGTTAAGGGAGCCAATACAAATATCATCGATGATTATCGGAAAAGCTGCCGCAGAAACAAAACCACGTTTAATAAGTTGTTCACGATATGATTTTTGAACAGGATCAGTAAATACATTCCGAATTATTACTGGCTGAACAAATTCTGTATTTGAATCACATGCATTTAACACTAATAAATTGTCATCGCTGTTTTGCGTAATTATTTTAACAAAATCTTTATCTTCACCAAATATTGAAACTTGAATATTATTATCGCTTTCCGAATTACTATTTATATATTCAACCCAGGCAATTTTGTATTCTCCCACTTCAACTAATATTCTGCAGATATCGTTAATTAATTCGTTTTCATTTATTCCCCGTATTAACGCCTGACTGCACTCACTTATAGCGTGCCATGCGCGGGTGGAAGATTGTAACGCGTTATCGATTCTAATTCTTTCTGAAATATCTTCCACGATGGTGAATATATAATAATCATTGTCGAACTCTATACAACTTACATGGGTATCAACAGAAACTACTGTTCCATTTTTTCGGCGTTGACGGGTTTCACTGTGGAACTCTTTAGATTGATGCAAATTAGGCCAGGTAACATTAAACCAATGGTTCTCATTGATAGTGGCATCTATCTGCCAGATATATAAATGCGATAATTCACGCGTGGTATATCCTAAATGCTTACATGCCGCATCATTTGCGTAAATAATAGCCCCATCCGAACGAACCCAAAAAATTGGGCTATTAAACTTAGAAATTGATGCTTCCATTAATCTTAGCTGGCTTTGCAACTTTTCATTATATGTTTCATCAACCAATGTACTTAAAATACATTCTTCACCGGAAATTACTATTTTACGCGCTACAAAACTAATTACCTTAATCTCAGATGTTTTTGTTCTGATTTTAATTTTATCACTGAAATTTATTTCCTCATTTATTTTTGAACTCAGAGAAATATTTACCTTCTCTGAAATACCCCATAAACCAATATCTGTAGCAGAATGACCAATTACTTCTTCTCTGTCATAACCATATAATGATAAACAACTTTTATTCATATCCAATACTTTACCATCAGAAATTTTAGATATGAAAAGTGCTGTTGGATTTTCTTCAAAAGCTAATGAAAATATCTGTTCTGATTTACTGATTTCATCGCTTTTCATTTGCCTAACTAATGCTCCGGCAATAATTCCGGTACTAAACTCTAAACGTTCAATGGTTCTTTCGTCAAACTCAATATCTTTTGCAAATGAACCAGAAAACAATATACCGACTAATTCAGAACTGCTATACATAGGTATAAAAATTAATGATTTATATCCTAAATTAATAAATGCATTAAATGCGATTTGAACATGCTCCGGATATTTATTATTTAACTTTTCTGAATAATAAATAATTTTTCGCTGTTCAAAGATATATTTCGAAAATAGCAGTAAAGAATCATAATATTCTGCGTATGGAGTTAAAGGTGGTGCAATACTTGATGACCATATATACGATAACTTTCGGGATTCAAAATCATTTATCGTTACTATTGCTGTACGGTCAAATGCAAAATGATTGCCAAGAATTGACAATACTCCCTGGTATCTTTCATCTTCTGAAAATGATGTTCTGTTTAATAACGCGGCGATGGATGATACTATTTCCTGCCAATGCAGATTATCCTGAAGAGATATATTAAGCGAATCCATCGATGAAATGTCCTGATAAAAATAAATTCTGCCAACAACTTTGTCATTTGATTTAACTGGTGCAGAATACTGCCATAACATTCTGCCATCTTTTAGCCTGTATGCATCTTCAAACTTTTTATCAACAGAGCATTTTGTGTATGATTCAGTGAAATTTCCAGGTTTATTGATTAATTGCTGAATATTTAAATATAAATCGTCAAATAATATTTCACCATTTTTTAATTTATCTGAAAAAGAATTTAACTTCCAAAGGTCAATAAAAAGTTTATTATAAAATAATACTTTACCACATTCAACATTGTAATATAAAAAACCTAACGGAGATTCTGCCATTACCAGACGAAATATATCGTTTGCGTCAATATTATCTGTATTGCCCAGATAAGTCAGCAATTCATCTAAAGGTGATGTGGTAACAGGTTTGTCATTTATTATCGTATATTTTTTTTTCATCTTTTCCGTCTATTAAATCAATTTGCATTAACTACTTAAAATATACCATATTTCAATACAATATTCTATACCAATATACTGCTTTTAGATGTCATTTTTGCAAATTTCTCCATAAATCAATAACTTTTTCCGCTTCTTTCATTTCATCTGTATTTAAAGATGGTTGAAATATTAAACCACGCTTTGTATTACAGGTATATGAAATAACTCTGTTAAAATATTCTTTTAAAGACTCACCATCCGCGCGGGTGATATTGCCCATATATACTTTATTTTTTTCAATTAAATCAGGAATAACTTTTTCGAAATCATGGCGTTCTGGATTACCGAAATTTAATACACGCATATAAGGATTATTTATTACTCCGTCATACAAAGCCTGGTTATCACCACAGTAATGTATAAATCCACCACCGAAGTTTTTCAATGCTTCTATCTGGTATGGCAATACATATTCAGCAATAGATTCCGATTTTAATAATGTTGATGTATCTTCACAAATTCGTGCCCCACCATTAGATAAAGCGCTATATCCATGATAACAGGAATCCATCTCCTCATCAGTCCATTCTTTCATCATTTTGGTGGCACGGATATATAATTTTGTTACCTTTTGCAATAATTCCACCACAAAATCCGGTTCATCATAAATCGAGTAAAATATTTCATCACCATATAACAGGTGTGCAAGGTCAAATGGTCCCTGGGTATCCGCTAAAAAGGTATGAATAAAGTCCGGTAATACTGCTTTGTAACATTCAAAATACGCTTTAACTTCCGGCATTATCCCCATTGTACTAAAATCAGCATCCGGATCAAACGCATCTATCTCATCACGTGATATATGTATGGTCCATGGTAATGATGTCTCTGAAGGTAATAATTTACATCCCGCAATTGTCGCTATAGTACCACAACCAGTATTCGCGCGTACCGTAAGTTGGGCATCACTGCCGGATGCGGCTAAACCTACTAATCCAAATATCTGATCATAACAATGTTTTTCTACTGCGGAGAGATTATTATAATCCTCATCATAACTAACAACATCATTGTTTACCCAGAATATAATCGGCAAACTATCTGTAGAATTACCATTCAGCAATTCTGTCATCCGGCGTTTACCATCAGACAAAGCCTGACGATTCACCGGAAATTTATCATATAATCGATTAAATAATGCTGTATTCATATAATTTTCCCTTATAGTTACATAACCAGAGTGCCTTGTGGTTCGTGATATTCAACTGCGGCACGGATAAATTCTTTAAATAATGGGTGTGCGCGATCCGGTCGTGATTTAAACTCCGGGTGAAATTGTGAAGCAATAAAGCATGGATGACCGGGAACTTCCGCGATTTCAACTAACCTGTTATCCGGGGAGGTTACGGAGAATATCATACCTGCGGCGGTTAAACGATCGCGGTATTCATTATTCACTTCAAATCTATGGCGATGTCTTTCATATATCAGGGTATCCGCGTAACATTTGTGCGCTAATGTGCCGGGGGTAATTTTGCATGGGTATTGCCCCAGTCGCATGGTTGCGCCTTTATCTGCCACTAATTTTTGTTCTGGCATTAAATCTATCACTAAATCAGGTGAATCCGGGTTAAACTCCAGACTGCTGGCATCTTTTATACCAGCAACATTACGTGCGTATTCAATAACCATACACTGCATACCAAGGCATAATCCAAGGAAAGGTATCTTGTTTTCTCTGGCGTATTTAATCGCTTGTATTTTCCCCTCTACCCCGCGGTCGCCAAATCCGCCCGGCACAATTATTCAATCACACTTTGACAGTGCTTTTTCCACATCCATCGCCTGCAATTCTTCAGCATCAATCCATTTAATCTCTACATCAGACAAATTAGCAATTCCGCCATGTCGTAATGATTCATATACGCTGATATACGCGTCTGCAAGTCCCATATATTTACCCACCAGGCCAATAGTAACCTTATGGGATGGGTTTAATACTCTTTGTATAACTTCTATCCATTGGGTATGGTCTGGTTCTCTGTCCGGCAATTTCAGGCGTTCAATTGCCATAGTGGCCATACCTTGTTCTTCGAATATTAATGGCAGAGAATATACAGTCGGGGTATCCAAACTTTCAATAACCGCACCATTTGGCACGTCACAAAACAGAGCAATCTTCTCACGCATTTCAATCGATAAAGGGCTTGCGGATCTGCAAACTAAAATATCAGGATGTATGCCGATATTGCGCAATTCACGCACGCTATGTTGTGTGGGTTTGGTCTTGGCCTCTGCTGCCGGGCCAACTGTCGGTACTAATGTGACGTGGATATACAGGGTATTGTCATATCCTTCATCTTTGCGCATTTGCCTGATAGACTCCAGGAACGGCAAACTTTCAATGTCACCAACTGTTCCACCTATTTCTACTATAACAACATCCGCGTTATCACGTTGTGCCACCACATGTATACGTTTTTTAATTTCATTTGAGATATGTGGTATTACCTGGACAGTCTGCCCTAAATAATCACCACGTCGTTCTTTTTTTATAACCGCTTCATATACTTTACCGGTGGTTATACTGCTATTCGCGCTTAAACTTATATCAACAAATCTTTCATAATGCCCCAGGTCAAGGTCAGTTTCGGCGCCATCATCAGTGACAAATACTTCACCATGCTGGTGAGGGTTCATGGTACCGGCATCAACGTTAAGATATGGATCAATTTTTATTATTGATACAGTAAATCCCCGGGATCGAAGCATTCTTCCCATGCATGCAGTAACTAAACCTTTACCCAATGACGATACA
>CAZNLA010000269.1:0-7519 GCA_964573385.1 uncultured bacterium | reverse complement strand
CTTGTTATTCTCAAATCAAAGTAATATTTCCCAAATTCGCGATAAGTCAGGGATTCCAGGGCAAGATATTGTACAGAATACACTATCCAATCAGCCAAGAATCGCTAATAATATTAATAATAACGGCAAGGCTAACGCAAGAAACGCACAATAACCAAAACGGGACGGCATATATCCATGGTCAGACCAAGATCCAAAAGTTGAACAAACCTGAATTGGAGTTTCTGCTGTTAAATATGCTTTATATTTTGAACATGGTTTAAATTCGTTTTCACCTTGTTCATTTATTTTCCAGACACCCATTATTTTATTTCTATTTTCTTTTTCAAAAACAACTTTATCTTCTTCGCTTAACCTGTCAAAATTATTGGCGAATACAACACGTTTTTGCCGTTCTGGTTGGTAATTATTGTGTAATTGCATACGTTGGTATACAGCTAAAGAAATTGCAAAAGTTGTACCTATAAGCAAACCATATGCGGCTAGTCTTATTTTTTGTTCGGTGGTGAATATAACCCGGAAAATACCTACACCGACGATGAGATAGATAATTATTTTTGCAATATCCTGAGTAATCGCCTGTTTAATGCCATCTTTTATTTGAATCATTATTTCCGATGACTTTAACGCTGCGATTGATTCAGGATTTAAAGAAGCTACAATACCAACGATGCTGAAAGTGATAATCGCTAAAAATATCCAGTTAGAGATGGGAGGTAACATTGAAGATTTTCGTTTAATGATTAACAGTACAAACCAGAAAAAAGCAGCAATTATTAAAATTAAATCTGATGGTGTAAACTTACCGATGATTGAAATTTGGGCAGGTGACAGAGATAATGCTATAACGCTAAGCCATAACAATGATTTTTCAAGTAACTCTGTTATTTTACATTTTTTATCACAGCAATTATTGGTCATCCTTTTACCCCTATCAGTTTTACAACATACAAAATTACCAGAATAAATGACACAATAGGCCAAACTGGATAGTTTTTGTTTCGCGGCATTGCGTGGTCACCTATATAAAGAGAGCATCCTGTCATTAGCGAAAAGGATATCATTTTTATGATATTGCCTGGTTCAATAAGATATTTAGCCGGCAACCATTTAGTAAATGTAAAGAAGAAAATCGTTGTTAATAAACTAATGGATAATGCCGCAATAATGGCGTAGTTGCTAAATGCTGGATATTTTCTTTTATCCCGAAGTGCAATTAAATTAAAAACCAGTAATATCAGGCATGATATTACTATAATTGGTACTGCTTTTGGTATAAAATCAGTAGCAGGTTGGTTAAATGATTCTGATGATGTTATATATTCACCTATACCCGCATAACTAAAAAGCGATAATATAATTCCACCGCCAATACCCGGCAGTATTGTCCGTTTACAAATTGGAATAAAAAAAAGTACTATTGTAATCAGAGATACCGGTATTAAAGGCAAAATAACCATTAAATTTGCCGCAGGTGAAACCGTTAGTGCCTTTATAGCCACAGCAATTGCTAATACTTGGGCTATATATTGGACGATAACAGTAAATATTTCGATTTTATCTTGTTTTATTTGTCCCATTGCATTTTTTTGACACCATTGTTATTGAAAAGTTAACAATTTACACAGAATATATTCATGACTTTCGCTTTAGGTCACTTCGACAAGCTCAGTGACCGGTCGCTGAGCCTGTCGAAGCGACAATTTGTAAGTATATTTCTCTTTAAAAGTGAATGTCCTGTATATTTTTTAAAAATATTTTTATTATAATTTTCGGGGTGTGGTTAATGTTTGAAAATAAAATTACTCCAAATTGGCAGGAGTTTATCAGTTGTATAAAACGCGAGAAATCTCCGGATAGGGTACATTTTATCGAATTATTTTTAGATGAAGAAATAAAAGCTACTATCGCAAAGCAATTTCATTTAATTGATGATATAAATACGGAAACTGCTAACTGGCAATTAATAAGAGAAATACGTGTTAATCGTTTTCTGGGATATGATTATGTGCGTCAGGGAATTGATAATATTCCAATGGTGATGAATAATACCACTGTCACAGATACCGCTAAGTTAGCAAAAATTTCAGGCAGAAGATATGTTAATGAGAGTGTTGGACCAATTACGACATGGGAAGAGTTTGAAAAGTATCCATGGCCGGATGTTGAAAAGTTTACCACACAAAATTTAGAGTGGTACAGCGATAATTTACCTGATGATATGTGCGTTATTGGCAGTGGTGGTTTAGGTCATTATTTTGAATGGATGAGTTTTTTGATGGGGTATGAAACTTTATGTTATGCCTTATTTGAAAACCGCGAATTAGTACAGGCGATTGTGGATAAGACCCGGGAAATAACTATTGCTTCAATGGATAAAATATTGCAGTTCGAACGTGTAAAAGTAATCTGGGGTTCAGATGATTTAGGATTCCGCAGTGGTCCATTAATAAGTCCTGCAGATTTACGCGAGTTTGTTTTTCCGGGTCATCGTGAATTAGCTGAGATATCTCATAAAGCCGGCAGGCCATATTTGCTGCATTCATGTGGCAAATTAGATACGGTAATAAATGAATTGATTGATGATGTTAAGATTGACGGAAAACATTCTTTTGAAGATGTTATTGAATCAATTATTGATTGTAAACAGAAATATGGCAACAAAATTGCTGTTTTAGGTGGGGTTGATGTAGATTTTTTATGTCGCGCCAATATAGATGAAATACGTACTAAAGTGCGGGAGATTGTAAGCATTTGCCAACCCGGTGGTGGATTCTGCTTAGGTACCGGTAATAGTGTGGCAAATTATATCCCGATAGAAAATTATCTGGCAATGTTGGATGAAGGCAGAAAATGCTACCCCAAATGATGATTTTTTATTATAATGTCGAGTAGAAAAGTTGAAATGAAAGAAGGTAAACATGGAATTAAATGAAAAGTTAGAAAAACTGCGTGAAATACAGATAATTGACCTGAAAATTTATAAGCGTGAAAAAGAGCTGGCGGTATTGGATAATGGTGATGAAACCAAGAAAAAAGCCTTTGCCGCTATGAAACAACTTGATGCTTTTACACCCGGGTATCGTAAAAAAGAGACTGATTTAAAAGACATGGAATTGAAAATGAAGACCATTGAGGAGAAGAAGAAGTCAGTCCATTTTAAGTTATACAGTGGTAAAGTCAGCAACCATAAAGAACTAGAAGATTTGCAGAAAGATGAAGAGATGCTGGCTAAACAGATACATTCATTGGAATCTATAATACTCGAATTGATGGAAGAGTTAGAGAAAGAATCTGCTGTTTTTAAGAAATTGACAGAAAATGTTGATTTACTAAAACATCAATATCAAAAAACAGTGTTAAATTTTAAGAAAATTGGTGAACAGTTAAAAAATGAAGTCACAGAATTAAAACCGCAACGCGATGTATTAGCCATTGATTTTGAAGATAAGATTTTATTAAAAAAATATGACGCTATTCGCGTTCGTTCTGCTGGGCAAGGGATGGTAGTGACTGCGGTGGATATTTGTCCGGCTTGCAGTACAAAAATTAATAACACATTAATATATCAGGCACGTCAGGGTGAAGATCTAACCTGTTGTGGTAATTGCGGAAGAATTTTATATTGGAAATCATAAATGAGTAATTTTCGTCTGCGCGAAAAGATGTTGTTATTATTCGTTTTAATTATTCATTTACTGGCAGTTTATATTATCTGGCAGACATTTCCACATATTGCCAAAAATGGGGTATTGCATCTTTTTATTCCGGCATTTGCAATGTTTATATGTTGGTTGATTACTTCCGTGATATTGGCTAAATATAAATGTTCTGATGAAATTTTATTGCCGGTAATGGCCATATTCACAGCGATAGGTTCGGTGTTCCTGTTAAGAATAGCAGGTGGTGCTGATGCCGGTGGATTCGCAAATGCTGATAAATACCTTAATGAATATAATCGACAGTTGATGTGGTTTTTTATCGGTTGGGTAACTTCAATATTAGTAATTCTCTTAATTAAAGATTACCGGACTATAGCGAATTTTAAGTATATTGTTGTATTTACAGCAATTGTGTTATTACTTTTGACTACAATTTTTGGTCATTCTGTAGGTGGACAACAGTTAGTTCTTCGCTTAGGACCATTATCTTTTCAACCTCACGACCCTGTGAAAGCATTATTGGTTATTTTTTTAGCGGCATATTTGGCAGAAAAACGTGAATTGTTAAAGTTGGTATCAGGATTCCGTGGCATAATAACAGGATTGGATTTGCGTTATTTGGGTCCGATGCTGGCATTATGGCTGACAATAATGGTGATTGTCTTTAAACATAATGATCTTGGTGCAGCGATGTTATTATTTAGTGTAATGCTGGGGATGTTGTATATTGGCACAGGAATTATCAGGTATGTAGCTATAGGATTTTCGATGTTAACTATCGGTGGTCTGGCGGCTTTTGCAATTGTTAAACGTGTGCAAACCAGGGTTAACACATGGATAAACCCATGGGTAGATATTGATAATAAAGGTATGCAGATTTCTCAGGCTTTGATGGCAATGGGTAATGGAAAGCTGTTAGGCGCAGGATTTGGTGCGGGATACCCGGAAGGTATTCCTGTACTGGAAAGTGATATGATATATGCTGTTATAGCCGAAGACCTGGGATTGATAGGCTCTGTTTTTATTATTGCGTTAATATTAATTCTCGTTGGTAGGATGATGAAGATAGCATTAAACAGCGATAACGATTTTGGCAAAATGCTGGCTGCCGGCATCGGCATAACATTGGCAATTCAGGCATTCGTAATCATCGGTGGAGTTGTTAAACTAATCCCACTTACCGGTATCCCACTGCCATTCATCAGTTACGGCGGCACCAGTTTAGTTACAAATATGGTATTGGTAACACTGGTGTTGAAGGTGGCGATGCAGAAGAGATAATATACAAGACGTTCGCTTTAAAAGAGAAATCTGCTTAAAAATGGTCGCTTCGACAGGCTCAGCGACCGGTCACTGAGCCTGTCGAAGTGACCTTAAACGAAAGTCCTGTAATTTAAAATATGCCAGCAATAAAATTTACGCTGACGTCCGTCCTTCCATAGCCCGGATAATAGTCATTGAATCGGCGTAATCCAGTTCACCACCAACCGGTAGTCCCATTGCTATTCTGCTGACGGTAACCCCCAGTGGTTTAATGAGACGGCTTATATACAGACTGGTTACATCACCTTCCGGGGTTGGGTTAAGGGCGAGAATAATTTCTTTTACTTCACTGTCGCTGAGACGGTTTATTAGTTCGCGAATATGTAAGTTTTCTGGTTTTATACCTTCCATTGGATTTAAAAGTCCACCAAGAATATGATACATGCCATGGTATGTCCCGCTATTTTCTAAAGCCATTAAATCACGAACATCGCCGATAACGGTGATAATAGAGCGATCGCGGGTGCTGTCCTGACATATAGGGCAGGTGGCATGTTCAGAAAAATTAAAACAATTTCCGCATTGTTTAACTTTTACTCGTAAATCCAACAATGCATTTGCAATATTTGTGGCGCGGTCTTCATGTGTGCGTAGTAAATACAACGCTATGCGTTGGGCCGACTTATTTCCGATACCTGGCAATAATTCCAGTGCATCAATTAATTTTTGTAAAGGTTGTGCGTAATTCATTACCATGCTCCGTTTTGTGCTGAATTATTATACCAAATTTCCGAATAAGAGTTCTATCATGTTTATATCTTATGCCAATATGGTAATATAGAAAAGGGGATAATATTAATGGATGCAAATATATCAATTTGGGCAGCGATAGTTGGTGGGATTTTAAGTTTCTTTACTCCTTGTGTTTTACCTGTTATACCGGCTTATTTATCATTAATCAGTGGTTATACTTATGATGATTTGATAAATATTAATAATGTTAAATTGGCCAGGTTAAAATTATTTATGAATGCTATTGCATTTGTAATCGGCTTTTCTGTTGTTACAGTATTGATAATAGGTGGTACAGCATCATTAATTTCCGGGGTTGGACATCAGGTAAAGGATTATATTCGTTATATCGGTGGGGGCATGATAATAATTTTTGGATTGCACTTACTGGGTATTTTTCAATTAAAGTTTTTGCTATATGAAAAAAGATTTCATGTTGCAAAAAATTCCCTTGGATATTTGGGATCACTTTTAATTGGTGGCGCATTCGCGTTTGGATTAACTCCATGCACAACACCAATATTATCTTCAATTTTCACTTTTGCATCTTTATCAGATAATCCCGCAGGTTCCTGGAAGTTTGTAATTGCTTTTGCAATAGGGCAGGCGATTCCTTTTCTGATATTTGCAGTATTTATTAATTTTATTCTTGATAAATTTGCGCGTTTAACTCGTTTAGTTAGAATTTTTGAGATTTTAACAGGTATTTTTCTTATAGGTATGGGAATATTACTTGTTACTAATTTACTCGAAATTATAACAAGATTTATTGAGAAATTATAGGGGAATTAACATGAAAAAGTATCTAATATGGTTGGTTGTTTTGACGGCGTTAATATTACTGGTTATTACTATAACCGGTGCGAAGAAAAAGTCGAATGAGTCATCATCCTGCATTGACTTTACAATGAATGATGTGAACGGTAAACAGGTTAAACTATCACAGTTCCGTGGTAAATTAGTAGTTGTTGATGTTTTTGCTACCTGGTGTGGTTATTGCGTAGATGAGATTCCAGGATTAATAAAATTACAGGAACAATATATTAAAGAGAAAAAACCTGTACAATTTATTGGTGTTGGGATAGATCAGAATACTGATGATATTAAAGAATTAGCGAAATCAACGAAGTTTTCATATCCGGTATTAATTGGAGGAAATGATGTTGTTACAAAAGTTTTTGGAGATGTTCAGTATTTGCCGACAAAATTTATTATAAGTCCGGAAGGAAAAATAATAAAGAAATTAACTGGTGGTATGTCATATGATGCTTTAAATAGTATTATTACAAAATATATTCCTGCTAAAAAGTCTAAGTAGTAATATAAAATCTAAAATAAAAATAAGCGGATGATTAATCATCCGCTTATTTTTTTATACAATTTAAACTGCGTCTGGTCCGCGCATACGGTCTCTTACTCTTATTGCGTCAAGTAAAGGCATGATAAATATTTTACCGTCTCCATGCTCACCGGTGTGTGCTGCTTCGCAGATGGCATCAATAACAACATCAGGATCAATTTCATGAACTACTGTAGTTATTCTTATTTTCGGTAATAAATTAACATGAGATTCCAAACCACGATAATGTTCAATGTGACCTGCCTGATGTCCACAACCGAACACTTCATCAACTGTCATGGCGATTACGCCAATGCGCTGTAAAGCGTCTTTTACATTTTCAAATGTTTCGCGACGAATAATCGCTTCAATTCTAACCATTCCAATACCCCCCTTTTAGTATAATCAATCTTGCCGCATTTATAAATACAAATTAGAATAAATCCTCTGGATAAGCTTTACT
>CAZNLA010000268.1:0-7528 GCA_964573385.1 uncultured bacterium | reverse complement strand
GGAAACAGATGAACACCACCAGCGAATGGAAAGACAAAACCAGCAGCAACGACAACATTTACAAGAATCTGGTAAAGGCTATCCGCGGCGAAGTCGCCGACCTCGGCACCACCCCGCGCCAGGCACTGGCAATAACCGAACTAACCCAAATGGTGCTGAAATCAGCAAAAGAAAACCGGGAAATTACGCGGGAAGAGATAGTGTAAGAAGGTTTCAGTGTGAAGTTTTTAGCTACGAAGCACCGGCATTTTGCCGGTGCGTTAAATATCAGTTAATATAATAAATTTAGTCACCGTTTGGAACTGGGCGGGAGCCCGGCTAAATAAGCAGTAATGTCATATATAACTACTTAGCTACAAATTATTATAAAAACCAGCAATTAATTAATTGCTGGTTTAATTTTATAGACATATTTTTCAAATTATAAAAACTTTAACAGAAATCGTATAATACACTACATAGATATTGTTGAAAGGCAACTTTTAAATTCTTTTTTGTAAACACAAATAATTAATATTTCTATAATATATCCTTGATTTACTCTAAAATAATGATTTATTGTATTGACATAAATAGCAATACAAAAATATAATTAAATCAGAAGGTTTAAGAAAATATTTTTTTGTGATATTTAATCTGGAGGTTATTCTATTGAAAAAGATTATTGAATTACAGGTGTTTAAGACCAAGCCGTTGGACAGTTTTTCACTTGGAACTATAACAGCTTTTGGACTGGTTTGCCAATATATTGATGAATTATGTCTACAAGATGGTTCTGGCATTGTTCCTGCTCGAAGAGCATTAAAAGGTAGCGAATCATGGGGATTGCCATGGGCTGGTGAGACTTCTCCCGTATTAATTAAAGCATTACCATGGGATCAACGAATGCCTAAATTAGCAAAACTTACTAAATGTGATGAAGGTGTTGCTATTTTGTTGCGTAATGATTGTTTATCTGCTTTAAATATGCAAACATTATACGATATATTTGGAGATTTATATTTTCCATCACCCGTTAATGACTTATTTGCTACAATAAACAAACCATTCCAATTAATAATTTTCTGCCTGGGACCAGGTTGCAATCTTTTGTCTCTTCCTGGAACTAATTTGGATACGCTTAAAGAACGTATTAATGATGTCTACTTGAAATCTGAGAATCATTCGGATATCGATTCAAATATAGACGATCATATAGACCATAACATTGTTAAACAAAATATTGATTGTGATAACTATCCTGATAGTAAACAAATAGATATTAACCATAATCGTCTGGCTGGCATATTGGGTGATATGGCAAATGCGACTAAAAGAATGTCATGTGTTTCTGATGTCCATCAGATTGAGTAGTAGTTTTTGTATGTATTTTAAATAGAACGGGTTGAAGGGGTATAAAATGTTTAAACTCAAAACTATATCAACTACAAAGTATGTAGGAATCTTTTTTTTATTTCTTGTATTCGCTTGTTTTGCTCAAGCAGTTAAACCTGTCGTTAAACCTGTCATACCGTTAACTGAAGAACAACTACGTGTGAAATTTGGAGATGCAGTTAGTGTCTATCGGAAAACATGCGACAAGGTAAATGGATTCTTTATTTGGACAATCAGTGGTGAAGTAACCCAACGTGGTCCAGAGTCAACGTCATTGTGGGGTTTTGCAATGACTTCGTCTAAATATTCGCGACCACCAGCAAGTCATCCAGGATGGATGAGAGGTAAAGGAAACATAATTATAAAATTTCCAAAGCAGGAAGGTTTTGCTTATAATACTTATACTGGAGATCACGTTTATGTTGGAGAAACAACCGGTAATAATGCTTATGGTGGGGTGGTTTCTATTAAAGTATTCGGTCCGCTTCCCAAAGAGTATTGGCAAGCAATTGCTGCTCGTAATACTGCAATAAATCAAGTACAAGCTGCACAGGATGCACTTGTTTCACAATTGCAACAAACATGGGATTCAAAGGTAAAAGCGAATCCAACATATGCACAAATCTATGAAGAATACTCTACAAAATGTATGGAGTTATGTAAGTTTATCCATGAACGAGGATTTGAAGCACATGATGTTGCAAATGACGCTGTAGTTCTTAAAGCAAAGGCCATAATCGCATTTCTTAATGCTGGAGATGTTGATCAAGGAACTACACTGATTGAGCAAATATTATTAATGACAGAACCAGATGTTAATGTCGATGGTAGACCTGATTATCAATTTCAAAAAAATATTAATCAGTCCTTATACACCGATAGGTCAGAAGTATCTGCAGACTTTAATACAACTTCAGACCAGGATAAAGTAAACGTTTCTGATCTTACGAAGCGAGTGTTTGGTAAATATCCACAATTACTTCAAATGATTGCTACTGCTTATATAAAGGTGCTACCGGATTATTTTGTTACCGAAAAAGATTCGATAAAATCTTTAGTTACAAGGACAGCAGTTGCTCAATTTTGTAACATACTTCCTAATGAAGAGCCGATAAAAAAACAATTAGACATTATCATTGCGACCAACGTTGGAATGGAAACTATAAATAATAAGATCAATCAGAAAGATGGCGCAGAATTGATATTTATTCCTGCTGGTGAATTTTTGATGGGTAGTGCGAATACTGATAAAACAGCTATTGATAATGAGAAACCGCAACGTCGAGTTTATCTGGACGCTTATTATATGTACAAAACTGAAGTAACGGTAGCGCAATACATTAAATTCTGTATAGCTACAAATCGAAAGATGCCGACAGAACCGGATTGGAAGTGGCAGGATACTCATCCTATTGTGAATGTCAATTGGTATGACGCGAAGGCATATGCTGACTGGGCGGGTGCAATGTTGCCGACTGAAGCACAGTGGGAAAAAGCGGCGAGAGGAACCAATGGAAGGATTTATCCGTGGGGGAATGAGTGGAATGTTGCAAAATGCGTCAACTCTGTGAAAAGTACAAAGTCGGTTGGCAGTAGGCTGTTAGGATCCAGCCCGTATGGGTGTTTAGACATGGCAGGCAATTCTTGGGAGTGGTGTGCAGATTGGTATGGTAGTGATTATTATAAGACTGCTCCCGCGAAGAATCCTATCGGACCAGATAAAGGTACATCGCGCGTTTTGCGTGGTGGTTCGTGGGACAAATTCATCGAACACGGTGGCGACTGTCGTTGCGCGTTTCGAAACGCCGGTAATCCTGACATCTGTGAAGGCGACAATATCGGGTTCCGTTGCGTAGCACCTTTAATAGAACCTACAAATACTATTAATATTAACCAGAATGATATTAATAAAAAAGACAGTGATGCTATTTCCGTCAGCACCAGAGTTAAAAAATTAGTCAATATGTTGCATAATCCAGATGTAACTGTTCAAAATAATACTGTGATAGAAATGCAAGATATTGCATCTACCTTTTTTAATAAAGACAACATCGAACAAGCCAAGGTTATCTATCAAGAACTATGCAAATACAAGCCTGACAACGCTTTATTCAAGTTACGTTACGCAGAAACTTTATATGGTTTTGCATTATTTCAAATATTGAATGAAAAAAGTTCAGTTTCTTCTGTAAACAAAGATTTAATCGAAGCCGATACACTTTTAAAATCAGTAGCACTTATGTCAACGGAGTATGCTCCTGAAGCAATATATTTCAGGGGAGATCTTGCCAGTACCATAGAAGCGAAACCATATACTGAAGCAAAAGATTTGTTCTTGCTACTTGCAAATACCTATCCTAAAGATGAATACGCTGAGAAAGCTCTTTACCGGTTAATTTTTTTCGAGACAAGAAATGATGGTGATTTTAACAAAGCCCAAGAATATGTCAAACGTATGCAAGAAAATTATCCAAAAAGTAGTCAACTCCCTGAAGCTTATGTACTTATTGCCGAATATTATTATCAAAGAAAGAAGTTTGTTGAATCGAAGAATATCTATCAGGAGATCATTAAACGATGTCCTGATTATTCAAAAATAGATGTAGTTTTATATTTTGAAGGTATGTGTTACTACCTTACAGGTTCTTTAGATTCAACTAAACCAGATATGGATGCATATAATAATTCAATAAAAAAACTTCTTGAATTCAAAGATAAATATGAAAAAAGTAAATATGCTGACGATGCGTTATATTGGGCTTCAAGCGCATGTATCAATGTTGGAGATAAAACTAAAGCAGTTGAGTTATTAAAAAAACTAATTATTTCTTATCCAGATGGAGATAAAAAAAGTAATGCTCAGAAATTACTTGACTCTATTTTAGATACTAATAAACTTTAATAACATACTTAAATATGATGATATTTTTATAGTTTAATTTAATAATCACACAAGGGGGCAATATCAACAAGAACCTTGTAAAAGCCATCCGCGGTGAAGACGCCGACATCGGCACCACCCCGCGCCAGGCATTGGCAATAACCGAACTAACCCAAATGGTGCTGAAATCAGCGAAAGAAAACCGGGAGATTACGCGGGAAGAGATAGTTTGAAGTTTTAAGTGTAAATTTTTCAGTTTTCAGTTCAGGTAATAAATTTAGTCACAGTTTGGAAAGGGGTGAAGCCCGGCTAATCCAGTAGTAATTTAAAATTATTTTCTATTACAGAGATAACCGGACTTGCGTCCCTTTCCAAACTGAGACTGTTATTTTAAAATATTTTAGAAATTTTATAGGGCTATGGGTGGTCTGGTAGCACTAACCCACTCCCTTTTTCATCCTTGCTATTACCCTCGAATATTTGTATCATTTCCATATAAAATATTCTCGTCAGTTATACCCACAAGGAGTCATTAAAATGCTTTTGCATGTATTCACCTTTTCTTTTCTATTTCTGCTGATTTTACTCATCTGTCTTCCTGCTGGTGCCCAGCGCACGTTGAACCATGGTATTCACGCTGTGCCGGCACCGGGAAAGGTCGTTATGGACGGCAATCTTAGCGAATGGGACACCTCTGGTAGTATCGTTTGCTGTAAAGATGTTGAGTCGATGATGGACACTGAAAGTGCGAAGGTGGTGGCTATGTGGGATAAAGATAATCTTTATTTAGGCGTTACCTGGCGCGACCGCACCCCAATGGTGAACAACGTTGACCCGGTAACCATGCCGGGCAATGGATGGCGGTCTGATTGTGTACAATTCCGATTTTTCATAAATGATTTCGTGTCGCATGTCGATGCCTGGTATTACACTCCTGGAAAATTGCCGGCAATGAGCATCCACTATGGCCGTATGGGAACGCCGGATGGCGGACAGCCGAAAGTTGACCGCCCGGCACCGATGAAAATGGGTGCTGAACAGGTATTCAAACTGTCACCGGACGGAAAAGGTTATGTGCAGGAAATAAAAATCCCCTGGGCTGTATTGACACTGGACGGAAAAATGCCACCGAAAGGCAGCGATTTGCGTGTCGGACTGGAGCTGTTTTGGGGTGATGTAGCCGGCGATGGCTGGCCGCGAAGCCGGGTAACCGACAACCTGATGGATGGCGAAACCCAGACCGACTTTTTTTGGACTAATGTAAAAGCATGGGGAAAGCTGATTATTGAAGAAAAGGGAAACCTGCAATTGCCACAACCGGCATGGTTACGCGCCAAACCGGTGGAACCACAAGGGCCTGTACCCATCAACTTTACCCTGGAAAAAGATGCATGTGTGACGATAGCAATTGAAGATACTAACGGCAGTCGGGTAAAAAGCCTGGTTGGCGGGGTTAAATATCCCAAAGGTAAAAATACTATTTACTGGTCTGGTCTGGATGACCGCGACCAGATAGTGCCGGCGGGCAATTACAAATGGGTGGGAATCTGTCGCGACGAACTGAACGTAAAATGGAAGATGGATTTTTACCAACCCAACATCGAACGACCCTGGCCAACAGCAGACGGTACCGGCGGTTGGGGACCAGACCACGGTACATTGATGACTGCTGCCGCAGGTGGCGGATTTGTTTACCTTGCAGGCATCGGGTCTGAAGGTGGGTATCCCTTCTTTGCCGCGGATGAAAATGGTAAAAAAATATGGTCACAAAAAAGTGGTGAACCTGACCACCTGGCATATGCCGACGGCATTATTTATGGGTATACATCAGCCAAAGACAGTAATTGGCTGGGCATTACACCACGCGGTGTGATGCAGTTTGACGCCGCCACCGGTCGATGGCTGGATATTGCCCGTCCGGATGGCACAGTCACCCGCCGACTCGACCTGTTGGCGAAAGATGAACAGTCAATAGGATTTGCCGCCAATAAAGATAATGTTTTCTTATCTATCAAAGATAAAGGCATCATACGCAGTTTTGACCGAAAAACTTTCAAAGAAAGCACAACCTATACCGTACCTGATGCCAACGAAATATTTGCAACCGTAGATGGCCGATTAATAGCCGTTACCCCTAAAGCACTGGTAGAATTAAATCTTACCACAAAGACTGTTCGCACTTTAATAACAGGTGATTTTAAGGCTGTCCGCGGCGTGACAGCAGATAACAAGGGAAATATCTATATATCACTGGGTGCCCCTAAACACCAGGTGATGGTATATAAACAAACCGGTGAAAAAACAAAATTAGTGCGCGTTATTGGAAAAGATGGTGGTCGTGCTGTTAACGGATGGTACAAACCGGAAGATGGTTTTCATAACCCTACCGGGTTGGCAGTTGATGGCAAAGGTCAGTTATGGGTGGTAGAACAAGGATATAAACCAAAACGGGTAAGCGTATGGAAAGGCGGTACCTGGAAGCGCGATTTCATCGGCGACACTTATTACGGCGGCGGTGGGGTTATCAATCCTCTCGACCCGACGATGGCATTTTATAAAGATATGCAATTTAAAATTGACCTTGATAAAGGCACATCGAAATTGGTGCAGATAGGGATGATGTTGCCAAAGAACGCGAAAGATTTCAATATCAGTTATGAAGAAGAAAAACCGGAAAGATTCACCGGATATATAATTGCGTATAATAATCGGGCTTACCTGATTAACGATAATCCCCGGCAGATTTTCCGTCAACGGGAAGATGGTCGCTGGGTTTTATGCGTGCATGTTGATTTAAAAGAGAAATTTGCATGGGTTGACCGCAACGATGACGGAATAGTGCAGGAAGATGAAATTACCCGTGGCGGTAAAGATGACAATTGGGGTGGGATGGATTATTGGGGACAGCGACCATCACAAAATATGGATATGTATTTTGCCAATGGCGACCATGGGTTGCGGTTGAAACTGCAGAGCGTTACAAAATCTGGCACACCGGTGTATGATTTCACCAAATTTGAAAAGATGGCCGGTGAGTGCCAGAATGGTATAGGACTGCGCGATGGCAGCTATAACTCTGGCTGTGCGGGTGAGCGCGGTGAATATTTCAGCGAAATGCGCAAAATATATCCTGACAGTACAAAACGAACCTTCTGGTTCCGCGGTCTGAATACCGGACGCTGGACCTATCGCCTGCCCGAACCGGGAGTAGTGCTGTATCCATACCAGGCTCATGGCGCCGTTGATGTGCCATCGCTGGGCGGCGAGGTTATT
>CAZNLA010000267.1:0-7568 GCA_964573385.1 uncultured bacterium | reverse complement strand
ATAAACAAACTCCCCCTGTCACTGCGGTGACATCCCCCTCAAGGAGGGGGACATGAAAAGCCTCCCTCTTTGAGGGAGGTGTCACCGCAGTGACGGAGGGAGCAAAGCGTAATAGATTTAATTGATGATGGAAATTACATACTTGTCCAATTTATTCATATTAGGTTTTAAAGAACCTGCATGAAATATTTTTTATCAAACATTATATTCTGGCAATTGCAAAACCTTGTGTTACCATGTGGGACAGACACCTTCCTGGCTTCGCCACTCGGTGTCAGTCCCTGATTGCTTTATTCCCCTCTCCAACCAGGCATAAAATTGCTATGCTTTATACACATCTTTTATTAATAGTGCCACTTTTAATAAAAATACTGTTAAATGGGAGGGAAGTTGCATAGTATTCTACATATCTTTTCTTTGATGATATATTAATATTAATTCCATAGCCCACGGCAACACCTTTACCATTATACAAATTTATTAAATTTGTATATTCAGACATATTGGCTGGCATATCATGGGAGGGCAGTTGTATAGTATTCAACATATCTTTTTTTATTCTTTTTAGGCTTTTGCAAAACCCAATTATTTCTATTTTTTCTGTACGGAATGCCGTCCCCGGCATTCCTCTTTGAGATAGAAACTCTCTATTTACGGAATGCCGGGGACGGCATTCCCTACAATTCAGGCAGGTTTTGTAATTGCCTCTTTTATCTATTAATTCCATAGCCCACGGCAACGCCCTTCTTACCCTTATACACATTTATTGGATTTTTACATTTGACATATTGGCTGGTATGTCATGGGAGGGCAGTTGTACTCAACTGCCACGATAGTGTATTTATTAAAAATCAGAACTGAATTAACGACAAATAAGGTGATTATTAACAGTACCATCAAATGAAAATTGTTACCATATCACTATTTATATTAAACATCCGGTTATACCATGGCAGTTGAGTACAACTGCCCTCCCAAATGTCTTGTGTTTTGTAATTAACATGCAAAATAAATTCATATAATCAAAATGTGTATAAGGGTGAGAGCGATGATGTGGGTGGTTTTACAATATATATTAACGCTCTGTAAGAGCAATATTCCTAAAACGAAGGAATTATGCTCTTACAGAGCGAAAATCGAATCTAATATCAGACCCACAGCGATGCTGTGGGCTATGGAATTATTTAACAAATAAGATTGGATAAACTTATATAGAATACTATGGGGAATGCTGTCCTCAGCATTCCGAAAATATATAGAATCTCTCTCAAATGGGAACGCCGGGGACGGCGTTCAGTACAGGAAAATTAGGTTTTGCAATTGCCTGTAGACTTATCCAAATTCTTCAAAATCTATGTTACCAAGAGTATTCCGAGCATCCTGCTCGGATGTTTGCGAGCAAGATGCTCGCGATACAATTGGTTTTATATTAGCCTGTTTAATTTATACTTTCTTACCATCGTTGTCGTTTCCATACTTTTATAATAACAGTTATAAGATACAAACAAATTGCAGTTATAAATATATACGTTTTATATTCTAACCAGTAATCTGTAATAACCGGCCAAAAATACCAACCCGAAAATGCCAATAATCCTATTTCAATTATTGCCTGCTTAGGACGATGCCAGACATGCCGCAAGAAACGCCGAAAAAATCGGTATATTATTCCGAGTATATGCCACAACTGATACAGTAATGTGCAAAATATATCCCATACTATCACCCATATCCCTATGCCATTATTATACCGGTACGATCGCAGTGCAGTACGAAACTCGCGTGCAGATTGAAAACGTTCATCAGGATCAACATTTAGCGAACGCTTAATAATTGTGGATAATGCCGGACAAACGTCCGGGCGTAACCGTTTAACGGCTTTATATCTACCCTTTAATGTATCAGCATCATTGGCAAATGGCGCAACCCCGGTAAGACAGGCATATAAGACACAACCTAATGAAAACACATCACTCCGCGCGTCGCCACCACCACTAATAACTTCCGGGGCAACAAAACCTGTGGTGCCAAAACGATTTGCCGAATCGCGAATAACCTGACCGGGCACATTAAAATCCATCAGCAACGCGCCACCGCTTTGAGTAACCCATATATTTGCCGGTTTTACGTCGCTATGTGTAACTTGCCGACGCGTCCACAAATAATCAACAGCGCTGCTAACCTGGTCAATACAATTAAGCGCTTTTCTATATGGCAACGGGCCATAATTATCCAGTAACACCTGTAGATCAGTACCCGGGTATAACGGCATAACCAGACATGTTATCCCCAACAAAGGGTCGGCACATTTGTCATAAAGCGGCATAATATTCGGGTGTTGCAGATTTCCCTGCAGTCGTGCTTCGTCAACTGGTATAACCCCGGCACTATCAGGATAAATCTTCATTGCTACCCGTCGTTTCATGCGTTGGTCCCAAACTGCGTAAACAGTTGCAAAACCGCCACCGGCAAGAAAATATTCCACCTTATAACGGCCGGTTATGATTACACCAGCCGAAATATTTCCCATAAAATCAGGTTCATTTACCTGATTACCATATTTGTGCGTCGCAATACTTCGGTTATCACCATACCAGGTTGTAACCAAAGATGACTGATTATTTGCAGTTGGGTATTTGCCTGTCCCTTGCGCGTCATTGCTCATAACTATTATTCCAAAAGTCTGGTTTGCCCCATCCCCCGCATTGTTTCCTTACCAGTACCGCAATATGGTGCCAGCCGTGCCAGGGCATTTAATGCCGCTACTTTCTCTCTATCGTTAACACCATTTAACACACGAAATCCTGTAGAACCGACAAATCCAATAAATGGACAAAATCTCTTTTTTTTATATATTTTAACAATTTCTGTTTTACCGCTAAAAAATGAAACAGCTACCCCGGTATCCAGAAAATCATGAATATCCAATTCATCAAACAATTCATTATATGGTGGTGGCGCGCAATGCCGCCAACGATGCAACCAACTGGCGAAATATGTCTCCGGCGCGGGGGTTGGGCATTGCTTGTCGTACCCCGGTTTACCAGATGTAGCGGTGGGTGTAAGCATTTCGAAAGCCCATTGGGTTTGCGGGTTGTGTATGGCCTGCGCCATTATTTCTTCCCAGGTCTCAGTCATTATTATAGATGGAATTGCCGTTAACGAATAAATCTCTTCTCCCAGACGTATTCTTTTACCGGTTTCATTTATACCTTTATATACTATTTCTTCTAAATTATCATCGAGTAATGTAAGATAAAACAGTGATAAACCGTTATCACAGGGAAATATAGGACTAACAGTATAAGGTTTAGGCGTAGGACTTTTATGGTCCTGTATAACCGGGTGGAGCGGCGACCCCGCCGCTATCCACCCGGTTACTACCGCTTCTAAACCGTTAACATGTTCAAACAAACTTTCCGCTAAACTTCCCTGAATTATGCATTGTAATATTGATGGCATATTGATATTCCTAAAAAAGAACTGTTAAATCACCACAAATTGCATGTTATTAGGTGCAGATACAACAACCTTCAACCTTACAAGTGTTCCAGGTGCTTGCTTATCAGCAGGCAATGGATTACTGCGAGGCGATAATACGCCTTTTGCATTATCTGGTCCTGCATTAATTTTAAACTTTAATCCACCATTTCTTGTTTGTTCCGGTAAAACTACACATTCAACTTCTGTTCCTGTTGCTGGTAATTGACCGCCAGTAACCACATGAATATTACCACCACCACCTAAACCGCCACTGGTACTTCCACCGCCTGTATTATCATGCCTTTGATTCGGTTGTTGCCTGTTACCTGCGCCATAATTTTGTCTATTATTATTACCAGGATTTGGATTCGGCTGATGCACGTTTTTGGGATCAAAAGAATATAATATGTACTTATTGTTATTACGTTTTGCATCTACGAACTCATTGTTACCAGCTAATGTTGGATACCTTAATGCCATCCCTTCTGGACCTTGATTTTGAGGTGTTGCGATGGTTGTTAATGCCTTCATTTGAGTACTGTCAATCCAGTTGCCATTGACAAATGAATCCATTTTTCTTGTAAAATCATTAACACAATTATGGATATCTTCCTCTTTTACTACGGTATTCGACTTACAGTAAGTCAAATCATTTACTTTATATGATAATTTAATTGAGCCAAATCCCAGTCCTTTGCCCATACCGATAGAATGACGTAAATGATCATTCTCTCCCCAGGTGATAGCCCAGATCAATGCTCCTAACTCTACCGCCTTGAGATTATGAACATGAATTTTACATTTAAATTCAGAACTTGCTGGTAACGGACGAAATGATGTTGATACATTATCAGTCGCCTGCGTTAATTGAGGAATATTGTTGTTATCAGGCCTGATAATATATCGTTTTCTTCCGCTTATTTCACAATTATTATCCATAAATGTTTTAAAAGTGGTTGTAGCCCATCCATTTGCTACATCTTTATTCTGTTTTATATAATTTGGGTAAAATGACGCTTTTGGACTCCCTAAAACAGTTCTTTGTAAAGGTAAAGCAATAGAATTATTTGTATTAACTGCTAAACCAATATTTACACGACCACGGAGTGCTGTTTTATCTTCAATTCGCCCAAACATTAATTCAGCCATATCATACCTGTTATCAATATGTTCATTGCTGGTATGTCTAATTGCATCATGAATTGAGTTTGCATACGGTAATCGGTACATCATAGCCAATCCCATTGATGTAATATTTCCAATGTTATCCTTGAGATAAAAAATAGGTACCCGACTTCCGGCATCAAATCTTGATTTCCAGAAAGCCCATTCTGTATTAGGTTTTCGGTTTTCGCCTAATTCAGTATGAGCGTGTTCAAAACTTTTTTTAACATCAGGTGATACAGGAATAGCTGCGGTCAAGCAATTAAAGAAAATGAACTCCATATGTTTTCTTCCCGGAGCACCACGGGGTGTTGGTTGTCCGGTTAATACAACCTCACCAGCAGTATCACCACTTCCCAAGTTAGCAGCTTTTTTATATTGTAATTGATTTCCTCTGCTGTGATCATGATATTTAAGCGGATCACAATTAAAATTAACTTGTGTATATGGTTGAATCATACCATATTTAGCAGACGATGAACTTCTATCACCTAAATTTCTTGGGCCTTTGATTTTAAAGTGACGTTCTAATTCTGTTTGTTCAACCCGTGCATGGTCACATGGAATAATAACCCAATTTCCATTAGTATTTTTCTGTAACCATCCAGCATTAACAAGAGATGAATATCTGTTTTGTGAAGTACTGGTAAATTTTTTCCCATATAGCGACGGGTTTTGCAAATCTCTCACTGCATACTTAAAGTCATCAACTTTCGGAGATTTTACTGTACCTATAATTTTTCCAAAACTGGCTATTTCAATAACACTTCTCAACATCCCTTTCACTGAAGTACCCGGAATAGCAAACTTACCATCAGGAGTTTTGAAAAAATTATCATCACTTTCATTCCGAATATAAATTGGTGTTTTCGCAGTAATTGTAATATCGATAGTTCCACTTATACCGTCCTCAAACGGTATATCCATAGAGACGAAATCTGCCCAATCCGGGAAAAACACTTTTTGTGCCAGTGGTACAAATAAATATGGTGATGGAATCATTTTAGTCCTCCTTCAAAACCTGCAAACCTATAGGCAACTGGGTGCAGTTCTGTTATACCGTTTATATTTTCCGGACGCCATTCAACCTCGTATTTCAGTTTTAACTTTTCTCCACGTGCCAGATAACTCACCGTTTCCAGTTTGCTATCACCGTATTCATCGTTTTTTGTTATAGTCGTTAACTGCCATTCAGCACCTATTCTGGTAACATGCAGGCTTTCATTGTCGTTAGCAAACTCCGCGGAGATTATCCAACCGATATCGTCTGGTATCTGGTTTGCCGCGCCAGTAATAATTTCTTTGCTACCGGTACCGCATACCCAACCAATACCTGTAAAGGCTTTTACTTTTGTGATTACATCTGCACATTTTATAACGTTCTCAGTTTCTAACTTTAACTTTTTATTTATAACGGTTTTACACATCTTTGCTTTCCTCCATTTTACCTGTAAAATAACCATTGCCACGTCCACTGCCGGCACCCATTTGCAACCTGCCTTTACACAAATCATCCAGCGTTTTTTCGAACGCGGCCTGAATAACTGCGTCAAGACTGGAATAATCTTCAACAACTATTCTCAACTGCAGAGAAAAATCACTGTTATTACCGCCTTTATTCCATAGCGGTTTTTCATCAAATAACGCGGTATCCAATGCACCACCGGTATAGCGGTCGATAGTAACATGATTTAGTATTTTATCCGCAGGCGCATTTTCTTTTATGTAGATATCATTTATCATCACTCTGCCGCGTTTGCCATCTTTCGCGTTTTGGTTGTCTTTAGCGAACCCAAACAGTTCCTTAACCGCCGCGTTATTTTCTCCACAATATTTTTCAATATGTATTTTTATCTTTTTTTTGCGATCTTCATCGTTTGCACATTCATTTAATTGTAACGTTGTCAATAACTCTGTTGGATTAATTGCATTGCCGTTTAACGCATTATAATGAAACGCTACCCGATGTGAAATGGCACCTTTTATGCCGGCACCGGGGATAATAAGGCAATCTTCAAATACCGCACCATGCGTGCCGTCCCATTTTACATATGAATCACGTACCGGATTCATATCTATTTTACCATTAGCAATATCATCACCGCCGCCAAAGAACCAGAATCCTTCTGGTTTCAGCTTTATGTTAAATACCTTTGTTGTATTCTGGTAGGTAGTAGTACCATCATCTTTTTTTATAACAGTATAGTTAACACCTGCAGCAAGCGATACCGGATGATTCAGGTATGCATCTCTTTGTTCTGATACCGTAAGATCGAACTTTTTATCATAGATACTTTTCACACTAAAATCGCCATACCCGCTACGTGTGTTTCCACCCAATCGCAAAGCCCCATCCTTTAACAGTTTAATCAGATTTTCCCAATCATTTAGCAATGTCCCATCATCTACTAATTCTAACTCAAACGTGAACCGGTGACCGGCACATACTGCTTTATCATCAAATTTTCCATGCTTATCAGCATCAGATGTACCGAGATGGGTGAGTTTAACATGGTCGCGTATTTTAGGGTTCATCGCGTTAATCAATACCGCGTCATTAACATTATTACCTATAAAACCTTCAACAGGCCTGTCTTGCGAGTTATGGATGACCGCCCATGATACCTGCAACCGCGAACCTTCACCCAAATTCCCGCGCTGAAATCCAAATATTTCATTTGCGTCATTCTTGTATTTCGCTTTATAAGCCGCCCGTAACGCACCGGCAATGCTGGAACCGGGAATAGCGGGCAAACCATTACAGTCTGTAACGCACACCGCGTCGGACACGATATCATCATTTCCACTGCCAACTATGAATGGCGTATCAAACTCAATAACCGCGCGCAGAATATATCTAAAATTATTCATTTTTTCCTCCTATCTTCTGCTTGGACATCTCTTTCGCCGCAAAATATAGC
>CAZNLA010000266.1:0-7581 GCA_964573385.1 uncultured bacterium | reverse complement strand
GTAAATATAATCTGCGGGTTTATTTTGCATTTCATGCAGATTTTTGCCAGTCAGCAGCGATGGGAACATATGGGGAGTCAAATCCTTCACCCGCGCCGTCAAATACAGGTATTTATCATCTGTCATAAACGCGACTTCACTACTACCGGTTTCAACAGTCTTCGACCATTCGCTGCCTGGCAACCATGGCAACAATGCCGGCGGGGTCTTTTCACGATTTGGCAATATATATGCCGGCACTGCTTTCAATCGTTGCCAATCGGTATAATCTCCATCCACCATCGGAGTGCCACGGGTAATAGTGGCGACAGAGATTATTTCGTCGCGTGTAATTGTCTGTTTATCGGATTTTATAACCACTTTTACCGGGTAAACATTGCCACTAACCGGATTCGCGGATATTACCGGGAAGGAAAGCGTTGTCTCACCGGAATTAAACTTTAATGTTTGAACCGCATTTTTAAATACCAGGTCCGGTGACTGTACGGTGACGGTTGCTGTTAATTTATTTGGATAATTGTTATTAATTGTAATTTTCATCACCGGATGATTTTCAACCCGGCATGGCAGGTCATGAAAAACAATACTGAACGGTTTCATGTAATATTTTGCCGTAAGTAGCCAGCGTTTAAATTTTTCAGGTGTGCCAAAGAACTCGATATATCTAACATCATTGCTAATCCTGAAGTTTATATCATTATAGTCGCCTTTCTTAATGATAGGATTGCCTGATATGTCATAGATGCAGAACTTTTCCTTAGGTTCATTAAGTGACATCTTGGCAATATAATTCGCGTTTTGACCGCGAAACTCACGATTTTCCTGTTCATTGTTTATAGTAAGCGAAGTTGCAATAGCGGCAACCTGTCTGTTTTTACTGGTAAACATCAATACAAATGGCGGACGTTCCGGATGAATTATTTCTTTAAATGTAAGGCCATCTAACATACTGCGAGTCGCCGCCAATGTTGCCAATTCTGGAGTAGGATTACCGGCACTATCGAACAACATACCATCATTCCACATGCTTATTCGCTTTGCACCAAGTGCCAGGTTATACAAAATACGGCGAACCGTGGCAGCGTCACCCTGCCAACTAAGCCATGTTTCAGTTTCCCATACCTCTTTTTTGTAATACTGCGCCATAGCGTAGGCGGTACTGGCACGTGGATGCTCGTAATGGGTGGATATGACATCGATATCATTCTGGCGATTAGCGGTAAAAATCTTCCAATCTGTATCGTGAGAAGAATCGGCAGCGACAATTTTTATGGTTGGATCAGCGGCGTTGCGTGCTGATACCAGGTGTGTAAGTTGTTGCCGGTAATGTTCACCATCTGACTTCCATCCGGATATACCACCACCTTCCCACGGTTCATTCCACAAATTCACTGCACGGTTAACATCTGCATACCGGGTCATATATTCGCGCCATGCCCCTTCCCAATCACCCAAAAACTCACGACCGGGGGAACCGTCAACTTTGATGGTGTAATTTTTATATGGAACATCCATAAAGTCACCTTTGGGTTGCATCCATCCCGGCGAACCACCCATCAAAGTCATGACATTTACTTTTTCCTGGCGACAGGCGTTGAATATTTTATCCATATCATCCCAATTGTATTTTCCCTTTGCCGGCGCAAAACTGCCACATCCTAACTCGACACGTATCCAATCCACACCAGCGCGTTTGTAATCACGCAACTTTTCCGGGGTTATTCTGGTATTTGCCGAGGTAAGAAACAGACCTTCCCGATTATATGCCGACGTATCACGACGTGGAACCACCGCAACAGAGCCAAGATAGCGCGCCAGCATTTTACCGTTATCTTTAATTAATAAAGTCGCGCCAATTATCCCATTCAGCGATGTTGGAAATGCTATATCGCTGATATACTTGTTAACCGGTAATCTGCTGATATTTCGTATCGGCACCACTCTTATATCCGGTCCCCATTCATCAGTATCACCCGCGTCGGCCAGGCGCAATTGTTGAAAAACAATCTCACCAGCAAATTTCACATTGGTTAAGCGCGCATGTGATATTTCACCGGGAAAATAAATGCGGCTATTATCAAGAAACTTCAACTTGCTTTCTTCATCATTGATGCCGGGTAATATGCGGAGTTCATGTATATTGCAATGAAGTGGTGTAACAATATCCAAAGCATGTTCGCCGATAGACAGATTCAACGGCAGTAAAAATGTCAGCATACTACCATATGGTTCACCTTCTGCCAGAAAATACGGCATGTAACCATCATTCCAGCCACCACCTGTCTCGCTGGATGGCGGTGCTGCGCGCAGTTGTTTACCATCCACTTTTAATGTATATGGAATTGTCTGCATTCCTAATCGCCAGGATATATTAGCCGTCATTTGCAGGTAATAAGCACCTGTCGATTCAACAGTTATTACGCAATTAACAGCACCCCCATTAATGTGACTATTGCCATTTTCACCCAGTGGCAGCGTTAACCCACTGGCAGGCAGGATAGCGTTAATAACAGCAGATGCATTAACGATACATGAAAAAAGCGATATTATTAATACTGTTAATATATGACGTTTTTTTAATAAAAGATATAAAAATGTCAAGGCTATCTCCTCTTATTTTTATTTCAGCATACAGATTACAGCAAAGATTGTCAAAAGAGTTTAAGTTAAAGGATACAAAGGATTAGAGAAGAAATAAAAGAAAATAATTATAGGACTTTCGCTTTAGGTCACTTCGACAGGCTCAGTGACCGGTCGCTGAGCTTGTCGAAGTGACCACATCTGAAAACTGAAAACTTGTCCAATTTATTTGGGTTAGGGATAAAAAGAATGACTGATATTATACATAACATGACAATGCGTTATCCTGCTTCACGTTGGCAGGATGCTCTGCCATGTGGCAATGGCGTTATCGGCGCATTGGTTTATGGCAATATACGTAATGAATTAATTTTACTTAACCATGACGACCTCTGGTTGCGAACGCCTAAACCGGTAATACCGGATACCAGTAAATATTTAACGGAATTACGCGAATTAATGGCCGCGGGTAAATACGATGAAGCATCACATTATTTACAAACGAAATGGGAAGAGGCAGGATATGCCGGAACAACAATTGACCCATATCACCCGGCGTTTGATATAGCCATTGATTCTGATACCAATGGCGCTTTCAGTAACTACCGCAGGAGCATTAATTTTGTAGAAGGCACCACCAATGTAACATGGCATGAAAATGGCGTTAATTTCATCCGTAATATATTTGTATCGCGTAGTGATGATATGGTGGTTGTATCAATAACCGCAGACCAACCAGGTGCGGTCAATTGTCGGCTTTATCTGCAACCGCATGATTTGCAGGGAGCCACCAGCATGGGTGCCGGCAATGACATAAATGGCAAGTTAGTACCCATTATATTTGAAACATCTGCCGATGCCGATACCTTGGCTATAACCGGTAAATATGTTGACGGTAATGAATTTGGTGGCATAGCGGTTGTGTCAATTTGCGGTGGTAGTATGGAAAGCGATGGCAAAACGATATCAATCAGTAATGCTGATAATCTTTTATTACGGGTTAAATTATTCGCGAATGAAAGTGCGACAGCAATAACCCGGCTAAAAAGAGATTTAAATAATTCGTCGTATAGCTATACCGAATTGTTGGCACGGCACACATTGCAACATAGCGACCTGTTTTTACGCCAGCAAACACACATTACAAACTCAGCAGCCCAGGAGTTTTCAAACGAAGAACTATTAATGCAGGCATTTGATGGTAATGTTACCACAGCGTTAATTGAACGCATGGCACATTACGGACGTTACCTGTTAATTTGCAGTTCGCGACCGGGCAGTCTGCCGGCCAACCTGCAGGGGGTATGGAATGGTGATTACAACCCGGCATGGTCAGCCGACTTTCATAATGATATAAACATTCAAATGAATTACGCGCAGTCATTATCCGGTAATATTGCGGAAACCACCCTACCCTATTTTGATTATTACGAAAAATCATTAGCTGATTATCGCGATAATGCCAGAAAAGTATATGGTTGCCGCGGTATACTGGCCGCGATTTGTCAAAGCACACATGGGGTGATATTTGGCGACATCTGGTTTAGCTGGACAGCAGGTGCCGGTTGGCTGGCGCAGTTATTTTATGACTACTGGCTTTTTACCGGTGACCGCGAATTTTTAGCAAAACGGGCAGTGCCATGGTTGCTGGAGACTGCACGCTTCTATGAAGATTTCTTATTCGAAGATTCTGCAGGTAAACTTACGTTCTCACCATCATTATCACCGGAGAATTTCCCGGATATCCCAAATAGCGCTATCGCAACTATAAATGCCACCATGGATATCGCAGTGGCGAAAGAACTGTTAACTAACCTGTGTTCTGCATGTGCTGAATTAAATATTTATAACGACGATATCCCGCGATGGCAAAAAATGCTGGGGAAATTGCCGGCTTACCAGATTAATGCTGATGGCGCGTTTAAAGAATGGTTACGCCCAGACCTGCATGACCAGTACCACCACCGGCATATGTCACACCTGTACCCGGTATGGCCCGGATTAGAACTGATAGAAGAAGATAATCCTGAATTATTCAAAAGTATACGGATAGCAGTGGAAAAACGTCTGCAGGTGGGATTAACCGACCAGACCGGATGGTCATTGGCGCAAATGGCAAATATTTACGCCCGCATTGGTGACGGTAACCAGGCACTGGCATGTATAGAACTGATAACCCGCGCCTGTACCGGGCCAAATCTTTTTACATACCACAATGATTTCCGCAGTCAGGGAATTACTATGTTCTGGGGACATGGCGGACAACCACCATTCCAGATAGAAGCGAACTTTGGCATAACCGCCGCAGTACAGGAAATGTTGCTTTATTCAAGACCGTGGATGATAAAAATACTGCCGGCATTGCCGGAAAAATGGGTAAAAGGCAGCGTTACCGGCATGCGGGCACGCGGTGAAATAACTGTTGATATCACATGGAACCAGCAGAAAAATATTATGTCAGCGATTTTATATGCAGATAAAACACAAACCATCACCGTTAAATTACCATGGCCGGGAGATTATTTATCACTGCCGGTAAATACAACATCTTCATCTGAATATGGTGAAAATTATCTGACAGTAAATCTATCTGCTGGTAAAAAATGCATACTTATTGTAAATGATGGCATTAAATGCGAGGAATATCTGTTCAGTTCAAATCTATATAAAGAAGCAAGAAAAATACGCGAGGAAGTGCTTAGGAAACCGTTGGGTTTGCAATGGGGTGAAAACGATTTTAACGCGGAAGAAATATCCTTTCATTTAGGAGCATTTATAGGGAATGTAATGATAGCCACACTAATATTGCGTCCCCATGAAGATGGAACTTTGCAAATGCGCCAGGTTGCGGTATTACCGGAATACCAGTCGTATGGAATAGGCACAGCGTTAGTGACCTTTGCCGAAAAGTTCGCTAAAGGATATGGTTTTACCGTTATTACTGCCCATGCTCGGGAAACTGCGTTAGAGTTTTACCGAAAACTTGATTACCAGATAACCAGTGAGCAATTTACCGAAGTCGGTATTCCACATTATGAAATAAAGAAGATTTTTAATATATAGCGGGTAAAAATGATAAACAAGATATACGCGTTAATAATAATTGATATGCAAAACGATTTTGTTCTGCCGGGTGCGCCGGTATGTGTTGCAGGCGCATACGCTACTATTCCATGTATTAAAAACTTGCTTGATTTATTCAGAATGAAAAATCAACCGGTATTTCATGTCATCCGCGAATACCGTGCTGACGGCAGTGATGTTGAAATAACCCGGATGAATAGTTTTCTGAATGACAAATCGTATGCCGTACCCGGGACAAAAGGTTGCGAAATTGTAAATGAATTATCGCCGGTAGCTGGTGAATATCGGGTAATTAAAAACAGATTCAGTGCCTTTATGAACACAGAATTAGATTTTATGCTTAGACGATTGGGAGTAACAAACCTGGTTGTATGCGGAACACAATACCCTAATTGTATACGGGCAACAATATTTGATGCCATCGCATATGGTTATCCGGTAATTAATATCACCGACGCTACCTCCGCGCAGACACAACAGATTGCGAATGCCAATATTACTGACCTTAAAAATATTGGCGCAGAATGCATGTTATTTGATGATTTTGCACAAAAAAGCAGGTTAACATGATAAATACACCTGCTGGTTTTATTTTACGGCCTGCCAACAATACTGACACTGTAGAAATTAAAAATCTGATATTTACAATATTGCGCGATTACGGGTTATCACCTGACCCATCTTCAACCGATATCGATTTGTCTGACATTGAAACACATTATTTTAAAAATGGCGGAACTTTTGAAGTTTTAATTGATACCACAAAACAAAGCATCATCGGCACTGTAGGATTATGGCGAATAGATGATGATAATGTTGAATTAAGAAAAATGTATCTTGACAAAAATTATCGTGGCAATGGGTTAGGCCGATATTTAATAGAGCATGCCATCTTTTCCGCGTGTAAAATTGGTTTTAAACATATGGTATTGGAAACAGCGTCAGTATTAAAAGAAGCGGTAGCATTATACTCGCGATATGGCTTTACGGTTTGCCATCCACACCACCTCGCCGCACGATGCGACATCGCAATGGAACTGGATTTATCGACTATCAGCATAGAATGAAAAAATGTAAGACACCTATTACAATACAAGCATACTTTTAACAGAAATATATAATCTGATAAAAACCGCAACCAATAATTATTCACCACAAAAGAACGCAAAGACCACAAAAGAAAAGTTTTTCAGGACTCAAAGAAAAACTGCAAAATGAAAATAAATTATAGATTCTGTTGAGATTAATTCTACCACAATTCTATTGAAAGCAAAGTTGAATAATTAAGTAGACATATCCACATTCTGCCAGATTAATTGTATAATTACGCCAGATATCATTATAAATAAATCCAGTTGATAAAAGGACATTCAGCATGATTCGCGCATTTCCCGATTGGCCATACACATGGCCGGAGCTTTTAAAGGTTTGTGATATAATTAATGGAGTAGTTGTACCTTTCTATGTTGGTAGGCATCGTATAACTCTGGATTTAGTATTTCCTGTGCAGGAAGCTGCTGGTAGGGGCACTGCAATTCATCAACATTCTCAGGTAGAAGCACACTTGTGTCTTGCAGGTGAGGCAAAATATACAATTAACAAAACTCATAATCTTTTACCAGGAAATGTAATTATTCATTCACCAGATGTTAACCACCAATGGGTTGCTGGTGATTCTGGATTTACCTGCTTGTTCTTTTTATTTACAATACAGCCAGAGATTCATATTTCTGAATTACAGATCTGGCCAGTATTTCCTGAATTATTGTGGGATATTGCTTTTATAATTGAAGAAGGAAGACGAGGACTACCTGGTTGGCACCATCGTGCTGCATCCAGGTTGTCACTTGTTTTATCGCGAATTATTTTGGTTGCGGATACTCTGCATCACGATTCACCATCACCCGAGGGTAAATG
>CAZNLA010000265.1:0-7600 GCA_964573385.1 uncultured bacterium | reverse complement strand
CCGAGTTCAATGACTAATTCGGCACAAACCCAGAATTGCGGAATAACCGGTATTCCTGTTAAATCCGGTTCCATGACCGCGTATTATTATGTCAGCAATACAAAACCTACTGTTACAATAACTTCACCCAAAGGTGGCGAACAGTGGCAGCAGGGAAGTGTGCACCAAATTACCTGGACATCCACCGGTAACCCGGCAAATATTAAGATAGATCTTTATAAAGCCGGCGTACTTAATAGCGCGATTACCGCTTCAATAGCAAATGCCGGCACATTTAGTTGGACTGTCCCGGCAGCACAGACGATAGGGACAGACTACCGGGTGAAAATCAGCGTAGTTGCAGATGCCACCGTAACCAGTCAGAGTGCGGCTAATTTCGCAGTTACTAAAGGTACGGTTGTTACCAGTGCACCATGGCCAATGTTCAGACATGACCTGCAACGTACCGGACGTAGTTTGTTTAATGGTCCGGCAACAAATAATACAAAGTGGACATTTGTTGCCGGAGATAAAGTTCAGTCGAGTCCGTCTGTAGCTTTAGATGGTACCATTTATGTCGGTTGTATCGATAAAAAATTATATGCACTAAACCCTGATGGAACACAAAAATGGGCATTTACTGGTGGTGGAGAATTTCAATCAAGTCCGACTATCGGTGGGGATGGCACTATTTATGTGGGATCATGGGATAAAAATCTTTATGCTATTAATCCTGATGGTACAAAGAAATGGACATTTTTAACCGGTGGTGACATTGCATCAAGTCCTGTTATTAGTCCGGATGGTAAAACTGTATATGTAGGTGATGGATTAGATAGTCTTTTCGCTGTAAATATTGATGGTACAAAAAAATGGATCTTTACTGCAAAGTTGCCAATCACATCAAGTCCTGCTCTCAGTCCTGATGGTAGTACTATTTATGTTGGCTCTCAGGATAAGAATATCTATGCTATAAACTCTGATGGTTCACAAAAATGGGTATATGTAACTGGTGAACTAACAGTATCCAGTGTTGCAGTTGGTACAGATGGTACTATTTATATAGGTTCAAATGATAAGAATCTTTATGCTTTAAATCCGGACGGTACAAAAAAATGGGCATTTGCTACTGGTGATACTGTGTTGTCTTGTCCGGCTATAAGTTCCGACGGTACAATTATCATCGGATCATATGATAAAAAGGTTTATGCTGTTAATCCTGATGGTACACAAAAGTGGGTATTTACAACAGGTGGCAATGTATTCTCAAGTCCTGCTATTGGTGCTGATGGTATGACTTATATAGGGTCTTTAGACAAAAAAGTTTATGCTATCAATCCTGATGGTACTGAGAAATGGTCTTATACGACTGGTGATCAGGTTAACTCCAGTCCAGCTATTGGTGCAGATGGAACTCTTTACATAGGATCCGATGATAGTAAACTTTATGCATTCGGTAAAGGTGGCACTACGAAAAATGAAATTATAATTACTTCACCTAATGGTTACGAAAAGTGGCAGCAGGGAACCCAACATAATATCACTTGGACATCAACCGGAATTACCGGTAATGTAAAAATAGACTTGTATGATAATAGTACTCTTGATAGTGTTATAGCTGCAAGTGTAGCGAATAGTGGTACATATAGTTGGAATATACCAGCAACACAAAAAGTGGATTTTGGTTATCAGGTGATGATTACTTCTATTGCTAATGCTTCAATTATAGACATTAGTGATCTTAATTTCGCAATTACCGCCGGTGGCACAACTACACCATCAATCACCGTCACCTCACCTAATGGTGGCGAACAGTGGCAACGTGGTGTAGCACAAACCATCACCTGGACATCCAACGCCATTACCGGCAATGTAAAGATTGACCTGTATAAGGGTGGAGTGTTGAATAGCGCGATTATTGCCAGTGTGGCGAATAGCGGTACTTACAGTTGGGCTATACCGGCTATCCAGGCAGTTGGTACAGATTACCGGGTTAGAATAACATCAGTAACTGACGCGACAATTACCGACAGCAGCGATGCTAATTTTGAAATAGCATCGGTGGTTACCACTTTGGGTGTTCCGGTACAATTATCACCAGCTAATAACGCCGTAAATGTTAATACCCCGGTAACCCTGGCATGGCAACCCGTGAACACCGCTATGAATTATGAATATGAAGTATATAGCCTGGCCAGTGCGACAGTGCCGATTGAGACAAAAACCGTCAGTACTACCACTGCAGTAATTCAATACGCTTTAGCTGCCGGTACACAATATAACTGGCGGGTACGCGCGATTAACGCCAATAAGGTGGTTAGTGCATATTCACCTAAATGGACATTTACTACCATAACAGGTCAAACTGGTGAATTAACCGCTCCGACATTAATTGCGCCGGCAGATAGTGCCATTGACGTACCTATTTCGGCTACATTCACCTGGACAGCAGTACCTTCCGCCATCGCCTACAATATTGAAATATCAACTGACCCGGCATTTAATGTCAGTTCGGTATTATCTTCTGTAGGTACTACGGTGAAAAAATCATTAGTAAATAATACTGTATATTATTGGCGGGTATGCGCAAAGAAAGGTAATATCGTTGGGCCATGGTCGAACGTTAATAGTTTCACCACAGTGGCCTTTGTAGCCACTACAGGTGTCGATGCCGCCATCGCAAATTCAAAGAATGGCAGTTTGCTGATAGGATATGGGGTTATTAACAACACCGGTGCTTTCCAGACGGTGCAGATAGATCAACCGATAAATCTGCAGAGTGAGTTTGTTGTTATGATAAAAAATACTGGCAACCTTCCGGATAATTTCATTGTATCCAGCAATTCGGTAATAGGCAAAAAATGGAAAGTTACCGTATTCGATATCAGTGGCATTAACCGCACCCAACAGGTATTCAGTGGCGGTTGGGCTACATATAATGTTAAATCCGGCGAAACTGTGAAGTTAGTGGTTAGATTTGCTGCTGCCAGTGGACAGGTAATTGACGAAGCTAACCCGCCAACACAGTCAATTAATATAACCAGCAAATCATGGAAAGATATAACCACCGGTAACCCGGCACCGTCCAGTGACACTGTAACCGCAACCGCGGTACTGGGTAAAAAGACAGCATTATAAAAACAATCCGGTCTAAATATAAAATCCCTCTGATTCAATATCAGGGGGATTTTTTTGTTTTATCATGATGTAGGATTATAAGATAGGTTTGCGGTTAAGCTATATTATTACAGGACTTTCGCTTTCAAAGTGAATTTTGCTTAAACATGGTCGCTTCGACAGGCTCAGCGACCGGTCACTGAGCCTGTCGAAGTGACTTTAAGCGGAAGTCCTGTTATTTAACCAGGAAAGCATCTGTACCTTCAGAAATGAATATTATTGGTTTTGCAACTGTCCCATTTTCCTTTTAACGCGATAATGCTCTTAATTATAAAGCGTAAACCTGTGATACATACACCGGGAACGGTAATATAGAACGTAATGGCGAATCCGGTGGTAACTCTGGTAATAGATAATCAATACCACCCATGGTGAAGAATAGTGTTGATAATTGGCGGGTATTTAGTTTCATGGGTTTAGTCGCGCCTTTTTTTACAATCAATGCGCCATTTGTCCATATCATGGTTATACATTCATTGTTGTCAATATTTTCCAACTGCAATTCTCCGTGTCCTTCCGGTATTTCGCCGGATACAACCTTGGCGATTTTTTTAGCCAGGTTAAATATACTTCCGACACGCATATTCTCAGAATCATCAAAGTAACGGCGATTGAATATTTTCATGCATACCCGTCGGAGTGGAGACTCTTCCGGCGGGCAGAAAATCGTTAATTCCCAACGTCCCGCTTTTGAGTTCTCTTCACATGCCCAACTGAACATTTCGGATATCTCTTTTTCATTGCCACCGGCAAAATATACCGTGCTGCCATCGGCAGATGTTGCGATAGCAGATGATTTGTATTTGTATAATCTAACCTGTGACGCTTTCATCATTAACAGAACTTCGTTATCACTGAAATTTACAAACTGTTTTTCTTTTCGCAGTAAGTCATTAAAGAAAACCAAATCTTCCGCGGTAATAGGTTGCACCTGTGCCGGTGGGTCTATCAAATATTTCTTAAATGTCTTATATACTTCTTTTTTACCGCCGACTTCCCAACCATAAAACCCGTATCTGCGCCTGTCGCCACCTAACCATGTAAAATCATAATTATCTGCTTCGCGGCAAATCTCAGCAAATATCTGTTTCATTATTCCTTTCTCGCGATATTCTGGCAATGTGCCTACCTGGCCAATTCCTGCCATATTAAAAATAACTCCGCGAATATTCATTTCAAACGGATATATTCCCGCAACACCTGCTATCTGTCCACCCGCGGTTTCATATATATAATGGTTGGGCATGCGTTGGTCGGTAAAACAATATGGGGTTAAATTAATAAAATCCATTACCCGATTTTCGGATGAAAATGCTATATTTATGGTATCGATAAGTGCATTTCGGTCGCTTATTTGCGCTAAACGCACCTTTCCTGAATTTTCGGTTGTCATACTGTCTCCTTTTAGATTATTATTATATCGAAATAGCATAACCGGGGGAAGATATGGGGAGTGAATTGATATTGTGGTTGGCGCGTGCCATATTAATAATTTTGTTGTTATTCTTTTTATTGGCGATAATATCTATAATTCGTGCGGATTTGCGCGAAAAAAAAATAGCTGTCCCATTGCCTGATAAAAAGAAAAAGTTGCCATCACGTATGTCAGTTGCCAAATCAACATCCGAAAACAATATGGGTGAGATTGCACTGGTAGGACAAATAAATATTGGCAGAGCAAGCGATAACCATGTTATCCTGCGCGAATTAACAATATCATCACATCACGCGGTGATAAAATGTAGACATGACCAGGTTATTGTGGAGGACCTGAATAGCACTAATGGGGTATTGCTTAATGGTATTAGAATAAGGGAAAGCGCGGAGTTGCAAATAGAAGATGAATTACAAATAGGCGAAACGGTATTTATTATTGAATAAACTTTTTTTACTACTGTTGTTATTTGCGGTTGTTCATGTGTCGGCTATGAAATGGACACAAACCGAATCACAACAACTGCCATTAATGGCGATGTTTCACCCCGGTGATGAAAAAGCCGCAGGACGAATATTAAATATTGCCAATGATGAAACAATTCGCATAGCCAAATATCTGCAATTAAATACCATGTCTGGCATTAAAATAATAATATTCACCAGCAAAGGCGAATTTATGGCTGCCAACAAACCGGATATCGGATTAATGGGAGTCAGTTATGGGCCAAATACCATACATATATTATATTCTGACGACTATAATTATCTGCAGTCGCTACTGGCGCACGAATTAACCCATTCATTATTGGCACAAAAATTAGGCAATAATCGCGAAGCCATGCCGATTTGGCTGAACGAAGGCATAGCAGGCTACCTGTCTGACCCTGTTGCCCCGGATGCGCTTAAAGGGGTTTCTGAATTAATGGGCGGTACCGGCGTGCTGACAATAGAACAAATGGTGGACGCGTTTGAAAACAGTAAAGGCAATATAAACGCGGCATATATCCAGGCGCGGTCAATGACAGCCTGGATGGAATATAACCACCCGAATGCATTAATAAAAATTCTTACAAAACTTTCGGCCGGCACCACATTTAACTCCGCGCTAAAGTCAGAAACATCGCTGACTGTAAATAGCTGGTTATTCTGGTGGAAATCAAATGTGCCAGCCATAGAATATTTCTTCAGCTTTTTAAACTCACCGGCAGCCTTTGCCCCGTTGGCGTTTTTTGTGGTAATTGTTGTGATTATACGTAAATTACGCAAAAAGAAAGAAGAAGAGGAAGAAGAGGAAGAGGAAAAGGTAGAAAGTGAAGCAGAACCACCTGCGGACATATAATTAAAAATTAATAATGAATAATTAAAAATTATTTTTTGTATTACAGGTGCACCGTCAATTCATGTTTTATATTATGGTAATTTTACTGCTTGCTTGTATGATACAAGATTTGCTGATAGATTAATAATATTTTTAATTTTACATTTTTAATTTTTAATTGATTGCTACAATTTGCAATTTAAAATCTACCTCTTGACGTGACTGAAGCAAATAATTATAATTTACATGTAAACGTTGCCGGATGGCGCAATTGGTAGCGCACATGACTCTGAATCATGTGGTTCTAGGTTCGAATCCTAGTCCGGCAGCCATATTTTTCAAAAGACCGCTATATAAATTAGCGGTCTTTTTTATTTTGTTTCACAGATGCACAGTGAAGACACTGAGATTCACAGAGAGTTTTTATAATTAAACACACAAAATTATTGGCATTGCAATAGATAGATATACTGTCAAATTTTGTCACCGTTTGGAACATGGTCACAGTCCGGCTATTTGAAGAGTGAAGTTAGATGGGTGAAGAGTGAAAGTTTGAAACCTGATTCACTTGATTAAATATTTTCCTGAATATAAGAGGCAATTGCAAAACCCAATGTATTGCGAGCATCCTGCTCGCAAAAAACCCGGTAAGGACGTTTGTGAATACTTTAGGTACGTTTGCTGGTTGAGTGCCTATATATTGTCGATAAACGTAGATATTACCTTTGTTATATCTTCCTTGCATGCTATTACATTTATCCATTTTTGCGGTATATCCATAATACCATAATGAACTCCTGCCAAACCACCAGCCACACAACCTGTGGTATCAGTATCATCACCCAGATTGACTGCATTTAATACGGTTTCTTCAAATGATTTACTGTTTAACAGACACCATATGCTGGCTTCAAGAGTATCAATGACATATCCGCTGGAATCAATCGAAGATTCCGGCAATTCTGCCAAATTACCATTTAATATTCTTGAAAAAGATGTAATCTCAGTATTAAATGGTGCTGTATTATAGAGCAATTCTCCCTGTTTAATCATATAATGGTAAGCTTCATGTGGTGACATGCCATTTAATAAACCTTTTGCCATTATGCAATACAAACCACACGCCATCTGACTGCGAATATGACGATGGGTTATTGATGAAATACGATGGGCCATAGTGGTCATATCGGCAATTGAAAAATTATTATATCTAAATGCCACCGGTAAAATACGCATCAAGGATCCATTACCATTATCACGTTCGCCGTTTCCGCCGGATTCTTCTGGTGGTGTGCCGTTTTCATATCTTGCTAATGCTTTGCTGGTGGCGATGCCGATGTCAAATACATTACCATGCGGTGTCATATAACCATATTGGCGCCAGTTGAGAAATAAACCGGCAAGTCGAATCGCGTTATATTCAGTCGTGCTTAAGGCTTCAATAGTACACAACAACAGTGAACTGTCGTCTGACCACGTTCCGGCAGGTTGATTATGAGTGCCGTTACCGCGCATATTTGTCACGGGGAAATTGTGGCAATCTTTACGTGAATTAAACTCTACAGGAACTCCCAAAGCATCACCAATAATAGCTCCCCATATGCCACCTGTAATTTTGTTTTGAATGTTTGTATCCTAAACTCCCTGAAATTTTAGCGTATACAGTAACAAAATGTCAAAAACGGCTAA
>CAZNLA010000264.1:0-7623 GCA_964573385.1 uncultured bacterium | reverse complement strand
TACTAAAATCTATCGAAACTTGTATACGCTAATTTTTTGCGGAATTAAGGTTTAATCAAAAATTTAAATCTGTGAAAATTCACCCACTGTAACCTATACCCAAATAAACTTATCCTTATACACATCTGTGTATTTTAAAAATAATGTTCAATATCAGATGACCCCAGCGGGGTCGAATAGTTATAGAACAAGATTTCGTATATTAAAACCGACCCCAGCGCGGGTCGCATATAAAATATTGCAGATTGTCGGTAATTATATGCGACCCGCGCTGGGGTCGAGAATAGATGATGAATTATTATCTATAAATATTTAACCCCGCTGGGGTTATTTTCCATATAAATTGAATAAGTTTTCAGAATGGTCACTTCGACAGGTCAGTGACCATTCTGAAATTTTGTTTTTTTGTACGTATTTGGTTATTAACGGCCTATTTTATTGTTGTTGCCGCGGTAATAGCCATCAATACCGGAATTGCGTGGTTTGCGCCATCGTTGTATGTCAGGTCTATTGTCGCTACCCCTACATCCGGACGTGGGTTTGTCCACATATATTGATAAACAACTGCTTGTTCATTGCTGTTGGCATAAGGTGCTGCCCATGCGATGGCACATTCTTTGTTTCCCTGTGGATTGTTGCTAACCCAGTTACCCACGCTCAAATCATATCTGATAGGTATTTCCACTGTTTCTCCATCATCATAGCGTACCACATACTTAAATATTACCGGTGGTGGTGTCTGGTCGCCTTTTTGCGGGGCAATCCAGTTTTTGAATATTTTGGCGGTATGCAGGAAGAAAAGTGCGTCAGTTTTTTTACCAATCGGAATAGCTGTTACAGCATGTGGCAACCCTTGTGCTGACCCCATGCCGGCAAGCATTATACATGCCGGTAATGGGCTTGTTTTAAAATCGCGGATATTATAACTGACGCCGGTTAAAGTGATATCTCCCTTTGGTAATGCGGAGAAGTCGCGATTATCCGGCCACCCTTTGTCCTTTGTCAGGAAGGCATTACACTTGGAATCCAATGGGATTGGTGTATAGTTAAGGTTTGCACCGGCGACAATTGTTTTGCCGCCAGCAAATTGCGCACCCATATTGCGCAGGAAAGTGGATATAATGTTTCGTTTCTTTTGCGCGTTTATCGGGTTAGTTTCAGTTGTCTGAATACGCAGGTTATTTAATACTACGCCACCGGTACCCATGGGGTATTTAACCAGTGCGCCAATATTTAATAATGGTTTAACGCGGACATTAAATCCTTCCGGTCGTTTTGCATACATCCAAATATTATCAATGCCGTAAATGCCATTTGGAGAGTTCAAAAAGTCAGGTAACTCTACTGTGACAACTTTTGCTTTTCGCGGTTTATCAAATGTCAATGTCTGTAAATCTTTCCAGTTTTGCCCAATTATGAAAGTTGCGGGTGTTGGGTCATTGTCAAAATACAGGTTTACTTTGCGTATTTGGTTAAAATAAGGTGTAAATAGTATCTTAACTTCAGTAATTTCCTGTTCCTGTGGGAAGGTCATTGTCCATTTAGCACATTTCTGGTCTGACGTTTTAACAGTAAACGCGTATTTCCACGAATCTACGGACGTGAAATTATTGAACATATTACGTGGCCAATGATCCCAACCTGGTTTAGAATCGTTATAATTAAAATATGTGCCAGCAGGGACAGTGCTGAATGGGGCGATATCATCGACATCAACAACACTGGTGAATACATCATCTGCCATAAATCGGTCACCGCTCCATTGGTTAATAGTCTGTCCTGATTCCATAACAATATCCCGGGTGGTGATACCGGATAACAGTGGGTCGCTGACTGCCGGTAAAGTCACCCTTTCCATTTCAAATGGGCGAATCATATGGTTGACACCTACTAATTTGTTAAAGTCTGCCAAACCATTTGCATCCAGTCCCATCAGCATCAGATAACCACCACGTTGGGTAAATGCTTTAACTTTTAATTGTGCTGCTGTTAGCTTTGCCAGGTTCGCCGCCGATGCTTCTGCAATGACGATATCAATTTTAGGGTCGTTGATAGCATCAACAACTTCTGTGGTGGTTTTATATACCAATCCTGATTCTGCTAACATTTTCCCCGTCGGTGAAGCAGGTGATATTGCTGTTGCTGTTTGTTTACGTACCGGTACATAGGTCGCGGCATAATTCAGCATATTATCAAATAAACGCTGTGCTACCGGGTCGGTATCTAATTTTTCACCCACTACTAATTGACACGTTAAAATTATCCCATCATTAACAGGGGATGCTGCCAGGGCAGTACAGGCTAATTCTTCATCACATTGCACTAATGACGATGCGCCGTGTGAAGCTTTTTTGTAGACATTTCTATATACTATGTGGTCTTTTGACCATGTAAAGAAATCCTGTGGACCTAACCCGTTGAAGATAGGATGGTCAATATTTTCTATAAATGCAACCCTTCCTACATAGTCAGTTATTGTGAAGTCTGCAGGTATGGCCATATTGCGCAGTGGAAAAGCCTGGTCAAGTACTATCACTCTGGTGCCATTTGCGGCCAGTGTCATCCATTTTGGGTCGGTTGACTGTCGCAATGTCAGTGCGTCTTTTCCGACGATTACAACTTTAGCCTTTAATGGCAATGTGTCAAAACCGGTAATTTCAGTAAATACGATGCCACGTTTTAACAGGCGTGATTTTACTGTGCCATTTGGGTCCAGCACCAGTAAATCCTCTTTTGCCAGTTTAGGTTTTACCGCACTGTCCGGGGCAATTACCACCATATCCTTCACATCGCGAAAAACTTCTTTTCCGTTACGTTTACAGGTTAATACAAATTGCATGGGGGTGCGTTTGGCTACCTTTGGCATGGTAACAATAACTGGCCAATCAGTTGCTAAACCGGCACCCACGGTTATTATTTTAGAATCGGTAGCAATCTTTTTACCATTTGATAAAATAGACCAACTGGCAGTTATAGGGTCGTTGTAACGGGTATCATTAAATAGTCGCAATGTGCGTTCTATCTTTGCATTGCTGGCAAATGTCCAGTTCCATTGACGGCTAAGTAAAGCGACAGGTTGCCATGAATTATAATAAATAGATGATTCGTCACCATGCCAGTAATGGTAATTTACTCCGCTCCAGCGATATCCTTCTGACAGCATTTTAGAGAAAATTCCGACACCTTTTGCCGCCTCTGTTCTGCCGGTGAATGCGCTTTCTCCGCTTACTCCGGCAAACCATGCCGGGGCAAACCCGCGGGCAAAGAATGCTTCTCCCATTAAAATAGGTTTCTTGCGATCCATTGGCCATATTTGCCAGGTATATTTGCCGGTTAATGTTTTATCCAATGTATATGCTTCATCCGGATAATCGCGTTGAGATGTTTCTTCATAGTGACAACCGTAAACCGGTAATGAATTATCAATTAACGCGCGACCACCATCAACCATTACTGGTCGGGTCGGGTCAATCTTCATTACGCTTAATCCATTGTCACGCATTAGTGGGTCAACGCGTTTTGTATGACCCCAATTCCGCACATTTATGTAGGTAATTTCATTTTCGATAGACCAGATGAAAATAGATGGATGGTTGCGTTCTTCCTTTACCCACGCATCCAACTGTTCGCGCCAATGCGCAAATAACGATTCAGCACCACCCAGGAAATTACCATATTGCCCACCCTGACCATCAAATATCCCGGTACGGCGAACTGGCATGCCATTTGCGTCGTACATATCCAGCATATCGCCTGGTACTTCTTTTGAATCTCCCCATAAACGCGCCATTGATTGTCCATGCGCTTTCATTTTGGGGATATCCAATGGGTTTGACGTCATATTGGCAAATAAATCCGCGCGTCCATGCCAAATAATCCCATTTAATTTAAAATCAGTTCCTGACCATTCCCATTCACGAAAACCGAACTTTGTTTTTAAACTGTCAGCAACTTTTCCATCTATCATAACAGTGGTCATTATGTTATATTGTTTCGGGTCATCGGGCCACCACAATTTGGGATTCCCCCATGTTTCGGTAGGCTTTATTGTCTGTGTCTGACCTGCCGGGACAGTAATTTGTACCGGGGCAAATATCTTTTCTGCCTTATTACCGGCTAATGGAGTTATCTCATTATTTAATGTTACTGATATATCATGATCAGTTTTGTTTGTTATGGTGGTTTCTAATGTTAATTGCTTGTTTTTCACTGACGGTATCGCAAACACATCATTTAAATAAACCGGACCGGTGACAATCAGCGATGGTGTTTTTAAAATCCCGGATTCAGTATGACCTGCTACCGGGAAATCAAAATTTTCTGTCATCCACTGCGCTTTCCAATTTTCTAATGGGATATAATTGTTAACAGGTTCTATTTTAGGATTCGCATAATATGTGTCTTTTATTCCAACCCATATTTCATTTATCTGCCCAGGTTTTATTGCTTTTGTTATGTCGCAATCCCAATTTGCCAGCATCGCACGGGTAAAACCACAATTTATGCCATTAACAAAAACGGTGCTTATCATATTATTGCTGGGGAAGCGCAGAATAAATGACTTTCCGACAGCATCCGCGGGGATATTTACCCGGGTGCGATATAAAAAACGGTGGCACATATTTAATTCGGGTTTTGTGGCGTATTTATCGCCGGGTACGTTGACATTCATCCAGAATAGCTCTTTTGCGTCAGGAATCGCTTTTATACCTTCGGTGCGATCTTCAGTTTTATTCTCATCAAATCTGGCAATCTGCCATAAACCGGCGAGTGGGGTAATAGCGCGTTCGCCGGCTATTTTTGCCGGTAATATGGTGTAGATATTATTGGCGGCTTTTTTATCAGCATCATTCATCCAGTCACTGTCTGGTTTAAATTTGCTGTTTGGGTGAAATTGTCCTTTATAAATACAAAAAGCATCAGATGTGAATTTTAAATTTGCCGCGGTGAAGGTACCATCAGCATTTTTTGTATTTTTAGCGCGAATTTGTAATGTATGTTTTCCGGTAGTCAGGTCAACGGCAGAAAGTTTTAACCATGCAACCTCGCAAAAGAACTCAATTCGCATCACATCCACTGTACTTTCCGTACCAGTTATATCCTGCCATTCACCGGTATCTATACGCCATTGAAATGGTTGTCGCAGTGATACTAATCCTGCCCGGTCCCATATTTCATAATTCCCGGCAGACGGTAAATTAAATTCATATTCTAAAATTGCCGCGCCGTCTTTAGTTTGTTTATCTGCGGTTATATCTATATTTAACCATTTACTTTCAGAAAGGAAATTCACATTTCCCCAACCCTTTGGTTGTACTTCAACAGTTGACCGTGTTGGAGTTTCAGATTCAAACCAGGCAAAATCAGATGCCCGGGTGATAATTAATCCAAACACAATTAGTGTTAAGAAAATCTGCAGACGTAGATACTGATACATAAAATCTCCTTGCTGACTGAAGTAGTATTAAGACACACGTTTGCTGGTTAAATAAGGTTAGCGAAACGTTTAATCTAAAAAGTTAGACAGGTATTATCAAATTTTGTTTCATTAATCAGGTGCTATTCAAGTAATATTGTTGATATCGATTAATAAAGTCATATGAGATTTTTTACTTTATTTAAATTTCAAAAGGCCTTTGCAAAACCCAATTATTTCTATTTTTTATGTAGGGAATGCCGTCCCCGGCATTCCCTACAATTCAGACTGGTTTTGTAATTGCCTCTCAAGTTCAAACATATTTGTATCAAATTACACTTTTATTTCGATATATTTAACTATTTATGAAAAATTGATTATATTTTTATAATAAAATCTTGCACTTAACCTTAATTACCATATAAAATAGATTCATGTATGTTAATAATGAAAAACTGCCATTGTTGACGGTACCGATAGTACTTTTCCCCGGTACCTTTATGCCGTTATCTGTTGAAACAGAAGATTTTAGGGAAATGTTATATAATTTCTTCGATACCAGGCAGAAATTTGGCGCGGTTTATACATCTGTAAACTATAGTTTAAACCGTAAAGCAGTTCCGGCAAAGGTAGGCTGTATTGCAACCGTCGAATTAATTGTTAATAAAGACGGGTCAGATAGTTATTATGCTGTATTGGAAGGTCATCAACGTATTCGTGTAATTAATGTAGATGAAAATGAACCTTTGCCATTAGCAACTGTTGAATATCTGCCGGATTATACAGGCACTGATGCTTCTAATAAGGCGACCCGTGCCATGGAATTGTTCCGTTATTATTTAAGTCTGATAAAAGAACGATATCAACTGGATAACGTTGAATTAACAAATATTAATGACCCAAATCTGACGTCATATCTATTAGCGTCAATATTAATGATGCCAACAGACACTAAACAACGTTGTTTGGAAAGTGCAAATACCACATTCAGGTTAGAAGAAGAATTAAATTATCTTGAAAATGAAATTGAAAATCTGGAAATATTAGAAAAAATCAGTAAGAAGTTAAAGAAAGATTTTTCATTCCCGGATCCTGAATATTTTGTAAATTTATTACAGGTATCTGAAAATTAAAAGCAGGTTTTATCAGTCTTTTGACGAAAATAGATGGTTGACAATTGTTGTTACTAAATGTATATTAATGTAATCAACTTTGCAAAATTTAAAAATGGAGAATTATAATGCACAATGGTTTTCATCATGTCGCTATCAAAGTCAAGGATTTTGATGCAAGTTTGAAGTTTTATACAGAAGGTATTGGTTGCGAACCTGTTATTTTCTGGGGTGAGGGTGATGGTCGTGCTGTTATGTTGCATACAGGGAACGGATGCATGTTTGAACTTTTTGCCGGTGGACCTGCAGAAAATAAGCCGGAAGGTACCTGGTTTCATTTAGCAATTAAGGTTGATAATTCTGATGAAGCATTAGCGAAAGCAGTTAATGCAGGCGCGATTGAAACTATGCCACCGACTTCTATTGATATCCCTTCTACCCCTAAAGTAACAACAGTGCGTATATCATTCTGTAAGGGATTAGATGGCGAAATTCTTGAATTTTTCCAGAGTAATGATATTTAAGTAATAAATATCATTTAAGAATCTATTAAAACAGAACTTTCATTAATCATTTATAAATTATATGCAGAAGGCGAAATCTACCTTAACAATTCTAATGATGAAAGTTCTGTAAAGTCATTATCTGTGATGAAATTTTACTGGTAATGATATCTATTTATGTACTAACAAAATTTATACCCATATTTCTTACTGAAATATCAGGTCATTACCTGATATTATTATGTGACAATCTATTTGATAATGTAAGTGTAATTTAAAGTAGCTTTTTAACTTATAAAGTGATGTAAAATAAATTATAATTTTCTCACCTTTAAAAGTTAAACTTTTTTAATATTTCATTTAGTTAATTTAGTATGACTCAGTATTTATTAGTTGTCACTATAATTTGAGATGGTATTACAAGGCGATATATGTTGGATTTATTTGATTTATTATATTTATGTGTGCAGAACCAGGCGTCTGATTTGCATTTAACTGTAAACGAACCTCCTGTTTTGCGAATTGATGGTAAGTTAGTTCGCACCCAAATGGAATTCTTAACAGAAAGGGATTTGAAGAAGTTAATTTATGA
>CAZNLA010000263.1:0-7624 GCA_964573385.1 uncultured bacterium | reverse complement strand
CGCGTCAAAAGGTTTCCGCTGGAATCTAAGCGGCACTTACCAACAGGTATTGCCAAGGTACATTTCCACTAATCAGGATGGTAGTGATGAACGCGAGTTCCTGTCTGATTACATTACATCAACTGAAAAATTGCTGGAATGCATATTTTTAAAAGGTTATCAGTGGCCATTTGACCCCAGAAAAATTAAAAACTTCGGTTCATCAATTGTAGATTTGCTGGTATATTATGAAATATCAGTGAAAAACCGTCGTGTTTATATGGATTTTCTGCATAATCCATTGATGATGGCGAAAATAGATAAAAACCTGATGGTGCCGGAAGTATTGGAATATCTGAAGAAGTCAAACGCGATGCAGGATTTGCCAATTGAAAGATTAGCACACATGAATATGCCGGCAATTGAGTTATATCAGGAAAATGGCATTGACTTGTTTAAAGAACCACTTGAAATCGCTGTATGTGCCCAGCATAACAACGGCGGTTTAAAAGGTAATATCTGGTGGGAGTCAAATCTGCGCCATCTTTTCCCGGTTGGTGAGGTGAATGGAAGCCACGGCGTTTACCGTCCCGGCGGTTCCGCGTTAAATAGCGGACAGTGCGGTTCATTACGGGCAGCACAATATATTCATGCCAGGTATAACGCGGCACCACAGGATGAAAATGATTTTACTGTTAAGGCTGAAGAACAGATATCCGCGAAAATCGATGAAATACATAAACTATTAAACGCTAAAACCTGCAATATCATTAAATACCGCACAGAATTACAACAGGAAATGAGCAGACTTGGTGCTTATGTCCGTTCTGCTGAAAATTCTGATGAGTTACTGAAATTCATCAATACAAAGTTACAGGATTGGGAAAATACAGGAATTGATAATCCTACAGGTTTGCCGTATGCCTTTAAAAATAAATGTGCTGTTACAACGGCCCTGGTATATGTCAGCGCATTTAAAGAATATATCAGCAAAGGTGGGGTAAGCAGAGGTTCATATTTAATTGCCAATGCTGCCGGAGAACCTGTGTTTGAAGGAAAAGATGACAAGTTCATCTTTGACGCAGATAAAATGACCGAAGTTATTTGTGAATCAAAGTTAAATGCTGATAATACCGTCGAACACACATGGGTTGAACGTCGTCAGATACCACCCGCTGATGCATGGTATGAAACCGCCTGGGCAAAATACCGCAACGGCGAAATATTTGATAAATGATTAAAATCACCATAATTGCAATTGGCAAAGTTCGCGAGGAATGGATTAAAAATGGAATTGCAGAATATCAGAAAAGATTATCAAAGTTCTGCAAATTTGAAATAATCGAGGTGACAGAAGAACAGGCACCGGAAACCCTGTCACCTCAGGAAATTATAAATATTAAAAACGCGGAAGGCGAAAAAATAATCTCAAAAATCCGCAATGACGCGTATAAGATAGCTCTGGTCATCGAAGGTAAACAACTTACATCGCCACAATTAGCGGAACATATTTCTCTGCAGGCAGTCTCCGGAACATCAGAAATCGCTTTTATAATTGGCGGTTCAAATGGTCTGTCTGATGAAGTAATAAATCAAGCAAACCTGCACCTGTCATTTGGCAAATTTACGTACCCACACCAGTTAATGCGATTAATATTGACTGAACAGATATACCGGGTGTTTAAGATTATTAATCGGGAACCGTACCATAAGTGACGGCAGGACATTAGCTTTTAAATTAAAAAATGCTTGAAAATGGTCGCTTCGACAGGCTCAGCGACCGGTCACTGAGCTTGTCGAAGTGACCTTAAGCGAAAGTCCTGTGATTATTATCAGATAATTTATTTCATATTTGTTACAAAAAATATAAACTTTATAAGAAGGTAAATGCATCCAAATAGCTAATATTTATACTTGAGATGTTACCAACACTGATTTAAAGGAGAACAAAATGGAGAAGTTTGGTTATAACTGTGCCTGGTTTGCTGTAAAATCTACTAACCCCACTGATGTGGCAACAGCATTAGGGATTTCCGAATTGCAAAGTTGCATCTGGGATGAAGGGGTTTCGGTAGCTTATAAACAGTTCAATGCAAGAATTCTCATAACCCCACCTATAAACGGATGGATTCTTTGCGCTGGTATTGATCTTTTCTCTTTGGTACAGGTAGAAAGTTTAGACTTGTTGATAGAATTAATCACAACTGCCAGCGAGAAATTACAGACCGATGTCCAATTTTTCGCCACGATGCGAATTGTAGAAGGTCATGTCTGGATGCGAGCGCAATCAGGAAAGTTGCTGCGGGCTTATGCCTACATTGGTGAATCTGGCGAAACACTCTGTAATATCGGTTCACCAACTTCAGAAGAAGATACATTGGGTTTAATCTTTGATGATGAATCAGATTCTTCAGACGATGAATTCAACTTTCCAAGAGAAGACGATGTGCTACAAATAGCAGGTGAATGGAGTATTAATCCCGCTGATTTGACAGATATACCAGTAGGAACGCCTTTTCTTGGTCGGTTTATTTGTCAATCTTCACCCAAAACTGCGTCCAGAAAACCCATCAAACAAGATGAGCAATCAAAAGACTTTACTAACAATCAATCGACAACGCCAAAAAAGTGGTGGAAGTTATGGTAAAAGTATTTTATATCATCAACAATGTGTAAGTGATTTCATTAATAATTTTTATCAATTTTTAATCACTCTATCAAATTATTCAAGATCCCGTTTTAATTTTATAATTCAATAATGGTAAATAAAATCATGTATGAAAAGTTAACATTAGTAGTTCCAGAAAAACTAATAAAAAGAAAATCTGCAGAAAAAGCAGTTGCTAAATATTTTCCTAATTTTGTTGATATACTTGGATCAAGTCAAAAAGTACCTTTTAATAAACCTATAGCATCATATTGCAATAAAGTTGATTATCCACATTGGGATGGCCTACTTAAATTTATTGAAAACGAAAATTTAGGTTTTAATTCAGCTATTGATAAACCCCAGAAATGTCCAATTCATCATTATAATTTCCAGCAAAGAGAACATAATTTTACTAAAACGTATGGATGTATAAAATATTTAAATAAAGACTGTTTTGAAGGATACACTTATTATAAAAATGAAGCCATTACTATTTTAAATATTATTGAAAATAGTTGTTCAATAACTACAAGAAACAACTTGTTAAACTTTGTTAAGTGTAATAGTCCTAATGGATGTCCAGATTTTATAGCTATAAAAGATAAAGTTCTCATATTTATTGAAGTGAAAACATTATACGAAAATTTTTCATCAGATAACCAAGAAAAATATTTGTCATGGTGTAGTCAAAATGGTGGTAGAGGAATTTTACTTCGTGTAATCGAAGGACATGTTTTAGAGTTTAAATAATGTCACAGCACACATTCTATAACCCTTTTTTTGCTCAACACCAATGACCAATATAGTTCGTTTTCACAAGTAAAAATGAGACAGATACCATTTGCAGCAACATTATTATGCTGTATTTAATGAAATTTGACTATCTGTAGGTGAAAATTATTATTATTATTGCTCATCAAACGTAATTATTGTATCATTAAAATATAAATGAGGTAACTAATATGTCACAAAACATTAATTTCATGTCTACTCTTTCCGGTTCAATGCTGGAAGGTTTTTATCCTGCTGGTTGGGATTTTGATAGGATTGATGCCTGTTGTTCTTTCCCTGCTGATAAAGTTACGGAACGTCAATCGTGGTGGAATGCTGATTTTAATCCTTTATCATGTGATACAGTTGAAGAGTTTGATACCCGCCTGGGTCATGAGATAGCGTTGCAGATTCGCATAGCGAAGGACGCGGGCAGAAAACTTGCTTTAATTCTTCCGGTTGGACCAATGGGGATGTATCGTTGGGCAGTCTATTTCCTGAAAGAATGGGGAGTTTCCTGTGAGCATGTTTATGGTTTTAACATGGATGAGTGGAGCGATGGCGATGGCAATACTTTGCCGGCAGATAACCCGGCAGCTTTTCAATTTGCGATGGAACAGGCTTTTTATGGACCATTAGGCGAATTAACCGTACCTGCTTCACAACGTTTCTTTGCCACCCGCGAATTTTTACCTACTTATGCTGACAGGATTGCTGCTTTAAAAGCGGAAGGCGCAGAATTGCATCTGGTATTCGGCATCGGACGAATGTGCCACATTGCTTTTTGGGAACCACATTTTGCAGCGGAGTTTTCATCAGTTGAAAAATGGAAAAAACAGACACATCGTTTTGGCGCCATGCTTCACCCATTAACAATCGAACAGAATGCAATTACGAGTTTCAAAAGCCGCACAACACTTGTTCCTGTTCGCGCCAATACAATTGGTCCGGGCTTATTCCTGCAGGCTGACCATATTATGGGTGGTGCTGATGGTACATTGGGACGCGGTATGCAATGGCAAGGGATGAGTTTATGGATGACATTGCGATATGGTACAACACCGTGGATTCCAAGCACATTTATTCCAACATTACCCGGTCGGTTATTCTTTATGAAAGAACTTGCCGGTCCATTAATTGCCGAATGTAATTAGTCAGATAGCAACCAAATCCGTACAAAAAATCAGGATTTTAGATTAAGACTTTTATAAAGGTCACTTCGACAAGCTCAGTGACCGTAATTTCTACCGGTCACTGAGCCTGTCGAAGTGACCATATCTGAAAACTTTTCCAATTTATTTGGTTTAGGAGTTAATAATGTCAACAAAACAGACTATACTTGCTTTATGCGCGCATCCGGATGACGCGGAGATTTTTTGTGGCGGTACATTAATATTATTAGCGGAAAAAGGCTGGGATGTGCATATTGCTACACTTACATCCGGTGATTGTGGCAGTGCGGAAGAACCGGCGCAAATAATAGCCGCACGGCGGGTGGCAGAAGGTGCTGCCGCGGCAAAATTAATTGGTGGCACATACCATTGTCTTGGTGGGCAGGATTTACAGGTTTACGATAATCAGGAAATGCGGGCAATAACAATAGCGTTGTTGCGTCAGGTGAATCCTGATATAGTTTTAACGCATTATCCGACTGATTATATGCCGGACCATGATGCTGCAAGCGCGTTATCACGAACAGCAGTCTTCACTGCGCCTATTCCTAATTACACGGTGGGAAAAGCCGCGTATTATCCCGCTATGCAAAAAATGGCGCATTTATATTATTTCGGCTCACCACTGGGTGGAACAGATTATTTTGGCAATACAATAAATCCCAAATTTGCTATAGATATTACCGCGCAAATGGAAAAGAAGAAAGATATGCTGGCATGCCATGCGTCTCAACGTGACTGGTTGCGTCGCCAACATGGCATCGATCAATATATTGATGAAATGCGGGATTGGAACGAAAAGACCGGAACATTAATAAACCGAAAATATGCTGAAGGCTTTTCGCAACATTCAGGTCACGCTTACCCGCATTCTCCTTTGTTACAGGATATTTTGTCAGCAATTAATATCAACTAAGCGTGATTATTTCACCATTAGCTTTTTATAATCAGGACTTTATAATAATGGTGGTGTAACATCGATTATATCAAGTGAAAAATTAGCCACGTAGTGGCGACTTAATGATTAACCCCAGGTAAAAAACTCACGCCTATACACATATTTATCAAAATTGCTTTGACCCCGGATGGGGTCAGATATTTATAGAACTTAAATTAATATTAGCTAATCGACCCCAGAGTGGGTCGGATGTAATTACTAGCAATTTTTCGTTTATCAATATAACGTTGCTGCCACCTTACATCCGACCCACTCTGGGGTCGTAATATTTATTTTGAAGCTATTTCTATAAACATCCGACTCCTAACGGAGTCAAAATCATTGTTAATACAATGATTTTAATAAATGTGTATAATCCCCAGGCTTGCACCTGTGGTTACACATTAAACTTGTCCAATTTATTTGGGTTAGCTCTTTGTAAAAAAGCATTCACTACGATAAAAATCGCACTAAAATCGGATAATCCCTGATTAAGATATCATTTAATATCGTTTCACCGTTTAAATTTAATTGTTTTAACTCTTGCTCTACCCCATTCATGCTATCAAATCCAATTACATATTTAAACGAACCATTAATTACAATTTGTGCAGGCAAACCTTCACATTCATCAGATGCCTTCCCTGTCAGCCAAACAGCAACTACCTTTTCATTTACTCGCACCATTTTGCATATTTCAATTTCATTTTGTATGCCTTCTATTCGTATATTAAAATCATCCGGCATTAAACCATCAAAAGCGGTTGATAGGTTGCGCATTGCGTAATAAGCCGGTTGTGGTTGCAGTGGTGATATCGGGTCGGCAGCAAATGAACGTCGCATTAGACCAAGGTCAAGTGGGTAATTGGTATTTGCCCACACCTCGCAGAAGAACGAGGAAATCCCCAATGAAGTGTGCAATGTGGTGTGACGCGCGACATACTTTGCCTTCTCTATCTCACTGCATTCAAAGTTACCCCACCAGAATGGTGTTGATGGTGATGGACAACTGGCACCGATATTATATTCGGTACAAGCCTGCTCACCTTTGAAACCTTGCTTTACTGCCCAATCATTAAATACTGATATTGCCTCACGATGTCTTGTCACCACCGCGGTATCCGGGTCTGGTTGATAATATGGATGCCAACCTATGATATCTACATCTTTCGCCAAATTACGAACTGCTGACAGGAAAATATTATTCCCGGCAGATTCTTCTTCAAATTGTTCCGGTGTCCAATCTACATTGAATAAATGCGCGAATCCCGCAACTGAACCCATCATCACTTTCGCGTCCGGACATTCTTCTCTGATTATTGGTATGGCGACCCGTGCTACTGCCAGATAATTTTCCAGGCTTTCCTTTTCTCCCCAATACAAATCACAATTCCATTCATTCCACACCTCAAAAACTTTTACCCGGTCTTTAAAATGCCGGCACATGAAACGAATATAATTCCCCCACCCAACCAGCGCATCCGGAGTTGTTGGCGGACGTGGATTTTCGTAATACCATTCCCATAATTGCGGCAATTTACGCGTCGGGTCATCATTTGAATACAGTCGATTGCCGAAGTTTAGCGACATAACAATGTCAATGCCATTATTAACCGCATGGGTAACCGCCGCGTCAGTCTCCGGGTCAATCTCTAATTTCCCCTTCTCTTTCTCCACCCAATGCCAATTTATCGGGTCATCATGATATCCAACCCTAATCCATTTTAACCCAAGGTCGGCGAAAACCGGCCATAACCGGTGATGTTCCTCGCGGGTTTGCCCCATGGTGTGTTGTGTCGAACTTACTGTTGCCCCGGCACCGCGACTAGCCAACGCGTGGTTGTTACCATTCAAATCATATATTTCAACTGACGCAATAGAAAATGAAAAGTGCCAATTTTCCACCCGCTTTAATTGTTTGCCAACAATCCAAATCTGCTTTGCTCTGCGTGGTATGAACTCACAACAAAACTCTCTTTTCTTCGGGGTGTCTTCACTGCTGCCAATAAAAACGGTTTCCCAATTCATCGCGTCACATGATACTTTTATCTCCAGGTAATCAGGAATCGCCATACCTACTTCAACTGCGCCTTCATCCATACGCATAGACCCAAC
>CAZNLA010000262.1:0-7627 GCA_964573385.1 uncultured bacterium | reverse complement strand
ATTTCCTCTCCCCCGACGAAGAGGATGTATGATTAAGGCTTTTAGCCTGACGGGCTAAAATAATGACGACTTCGTATCGTCCGATTCAGAAAAATACTTTTCTTGCTTATATTAGAAAATAATATACATCACATATGCGGTAAATGTCAATAGGTGTTTTTATGAAATTTTTAAAAAAATGTTTACTTCCAGGGAATTTCATCGTGTATAAAACAAAATAAGCCGAAAAAAGATTTTTTCGGCTTAATATCAGTAATATTTACAGTTATTTTTACGCTTTTTTAATTACTTCCTGTGCCTGTGTCGTTAAATCGCTGATAATTGATTTCATTTCTTTATCAATTCGCATAGATTTTTCTAACTTTGTGCAGGCATACATAACGGTTGTATGGTCACGTCCACCAAATTTGCGGGCTATTTCCGGGAAAGATGAATTAAGCAGATTACGGCATAAATACATCGCAACCTGGCGGGCTAAAACCAGATCCTGAATACGACTGGTGCCAACTAATTCGTCAATTGATATCTTGAAATGGTTTATCACCATATTCTGTATTTCCGCAATGCCAATTGTTTTTGCCGCGGCAGTGGTGCTGTGGTCGCGTAACAATTCCATAGCCATGGAAACCGTTGGCTCTTCACCAGTTATGGAACAGTAACCTGCTACCTTAATTAACGCGCCTTCCAATACGCGGATATTGGCGCTAATGGTGGTGGCAATATAACTTATAACTTCCGTCGGTATTCGCATACCTTCAACATTTTCTTTCTTTTGCAATATCGCCATGCGTGTTTCAAGATCCGGCATTTTAATATCTGTCATAATGCCATACTCAAAACGTGACAATAAACGCTGGTCCATAATTTGCAGGTCTTTTGGCGGACGGTCACTGCTTATTACTACCTGGCGCCCGGTTTCCAGTAAAGTGTTAAATACCTGGAAAAACTCAGCTTCGGTACGTTCCTTAGCAGCAATAAACTGTATGTCATCAACCAGCCAAATATCAACATCGCGGTAAGCATCACGGAAAGAATCATATCGATTTTGTGTGATGGAGTTCACCATGTGATGAGTAAAGTCGTCACCGCTGACATAATTTACACGCAGATTGCGATTTGCATGTTTCGCGGCATGGCCAATTGCCTGCATCAGGTGAGTTTTGCCCAGTCCAACACCACCATAAATAAATAATGGATTATATGATTTACCGGGGAATTTTGCTACGCGTTCACCTGCGGCATGTGCAAATTTGTTATTTACACCCACCACAAAATTATCAAAAGTATATTTGTCATTAAGGGGTAAAAAGCTGATATGTTCATTTTTTCTTGGCTTCAGCGCAGGTTTTTCGGGTAATTGATTTATATCCAACGGCAACTGTTGTTGTTGCACCACAAAATCAACCACTATTGACGTTCCATTTGCTACTGTCAAATCAAGACTTAATTTATCGGCTACTTTCTTTTTAAGAAATTCCCTTGACACATCGGATTGTACTCCGATGACTAATTTATTTTCTATATAGCTGAGTGGCTGCATATACTTAACCGCGCCAGATACCGCTGCTGTGCGGAATTGGCTTAATATAGCTGTTGCTTGCCCCCAGATTTCTTCTAGAGCTGTGATGCTCGGCATAACTGCTCCCCCACCTTTCCTAATTAATTGTAAATCCCTGGACATTTCGTCCATTGCACGCGGAGGGATGCTAAAAACCAGAGCTTAATAAATTGCTGTTAAGAGCGCGTTAACGCCGACTGTGAAAATTAATAGTATGATAATGGTTTTACGACATTAGTACCACAAAGAATAATTGCTTAATTTAATAAAAAAGATACAAATATCGTAGCATTTATAGAATTTATTTTTTACAAAGTTATCCACAACTGTGTGAAACCCTGTGGATATTCTGTCTTAATCCGCAGGTAGATTATATCTCTATCCGCAAACTGTTACAACCACCCATCAAACGTAAAAATACCCCTTTTTCCCTTTCAAAATGACATTTATATGAAAACAAATGTACTGATTGTATTTTAATTTATTTATGCACATTAGTTATCCCCAACTGTGGATAACTCGAATTATACATGTATCCTGTTTACATTACAAGTTATTTACAACTGGGGAAAAACCATGGGGAAAACAGCCATGTAAAACTGGGGATAACTAAAACTGGGGATAAGTGATGTATTAATAAACAATTAAGATTGTGTTTATTCACAGTTAAGATTTCTCTCAAATCTCCTATCCTATCCACATATCCACAGCCACTTATTATTATGATTAACGTTTAAATTTAAATAAAAAATTTATATATACGCAAATACTTTTTCAAATCTGTTGTGTCAAACAAATAACGATCCATAAATATCTTACAGGAAATAACATGTCTACACAAATCAAACTTGACGCATTATACCCGGAAATGGAAGAAGCTACCATAGGTAAATGGTTAGTAACCACAGGTGATGCTGTGACTAACGGTCAGCCAATAGCAGAATTTATAACTGATAAAGTTGTATATGAATTTCAATCCACCGTTGATGGTATTGTGCTGGAGATATTACTGGCAGAAAAAAGCACTGCACCGGTAGGGGTGACATTGACAGTTATCGGTGAAGACAATGAAAAAATTGATACCAGCGAAATGCGCGCTGAAAATAACCAGTTAATTTCAGCACGAGAAACTATGCTGAATACCCTGCATCTGGCAACATCATCTGCACCTGTAGAGACGCATGGCCATGCGTCTCTACCAGCAACCGGTGGTGCAATACGTGCTACCCCGGCAGCAAGACGAATAGCCCGCGAACGCAACATAGATTTATCCACAATTAAAGGTACCGGACCCGGTGGGATGGTTACTGAGAAAGACCTGTAAGAAATTAAAAATTATTCATTCGGTCACTTCGACAGGCTCAGTGACCGAATGAAATAACTTGAGATAATATCTGGTCACTGAGCCTGTCGAAGTGACCACTATTATGGAGTTATCGTATGGCATATATGTATATTCTTGAATGTGCAGATGGGTCATATTACACCGGAAGCACGATTGACATTGAAAAAAGAATATGGGAGCATAATAATTTTTTAGGATCAAATTATACAAGAAAAAAATGTCCTGTTAAATTAATTTATCTTGAAGAATTCCAAAGAATTGATGATGCATTTCGTCGTGAGAAACAAATTCAAGGTTGGAGTCATGCTAAAAAGAAGGCTTTAATAGAATCTGATTTTAATAATTTAATGGAGTTATCAAAAAATTATACTCAAAATAGATATATTAATTCTGATTTTTCTGAAGATTAAAATCAGCATCACTTTAAGTCACTTCGACAAAATGCTCAGTGACCATATTTAATTAATTTATTAATTTTGCTTTGATAAAGAAATAAGGATAAAATGGTTGCTTTGACAGACTCAACGACCGGTCACTGAGCCTGTCGAAGTGACCTTAAAAAAGTTTGCACCTTCATTTGTCCCATTGCAAAACCACAAATCCGCAAGTATACTTTGATAAGATTTTATTGTGAGGTTTATCATGACTATTTTCTTTTTCATGTTGTTATTGCTTCTTTCTGTTTCTGCGCACATATATTCTGCCAATGCAGTTGTGGATATTCCGGTTGTAATGACCAGTTTTTCTGATACAAATATCCCTCAGGTAGAAAGTTATTTAAAAACCGGCAGTTTGACTTTTGATACTGTTGAAGCGTTACCAGCAAATGGTGGTGCTTTTAATTTATCTTATAAATTTACAATTCCTGATAATTCCGCAAATTTATGGTATAGATTGGTAGTTACTGCCGGTCGTGGTCCCGGGTCAATAGGACAATCCCGTTTTAGTTGGTCAGTGGATGACGGTGAATTTAACCCGGCATTACGGGCACAACGTATTAAAGTTAATGGTGATGGCGTTGTTGAGCATTTACAAATTCCGGTGAAATTAGCCGGGGGCCAGCATACCTTAAAAATATCTTTCTCCTCTGATCAGCGATTAAAATTAATGAATCGCGCAACTGAAGCATTTACAAAACATCACGCGGAAATTCGTGGTTTGGCCTGGCGTCCAATTGCTGCACCTGTTGTGGTAAAACACCAGGAATTAGCGAAAAATTTTAAACTGAAAAGTAATGACACTGTTGTTCTTTTCGGTGATTCTATTACCGAAGAAGAGTTTTATGGCCGACATTTTGTGCGCATTTTAGATTCAGTTTTCTCAGAAAGCGGCATAACGGTATACAACTCTGGTGTAAGCCTGAATCGCACCCTGGAAGGGGTAGCGCGAATTGACAAAGATGTGCTGCCGTTAAAACCGCAATGGACAATTATTGCATATGGTGTTAATGATGCCATGCAAATTTCTCCGGAAGATTTTATCAGCAATTACGCTAAAATGCTGAAACCACTGCGTGATAACGGCATAAATGTATTATGCGCGTCACCATCCGGAATGACCCCGAATGTAGAGGCATTAGGGCCAACATTTTTCAGCATGCACGCAACTGACAAGGCATCTGCCATTGACCGCAGTATGGTGCGAAGCAGTGAATTACTGAAAGATTTTGCCGGGAAAAATGATGCGTTATTCGCTGATATTCACGGCGCAATCACCCGGACTGCTATCCCGCGGGTATCTTTGATGAATAACCAGTGGCATCCGAACTTTGAAGGTGGTCGAATGTTCGCGATTGCTTTGTTGCGTTCATTGGGTATGACCGAAAATGAAATTACCCGCACTGGTGATGGCCGGGATTTATTATATTATCGCGCGCTTGAAAAAATGATACCTGCTGTTGATTCGCATCCGCCGATGATAAAAAATATTGATGGTATATTGCAGGGAACTACCATTTTCGCGGCAGATTATGCGGATAACCGGCTTGTTGTTTGCGATGCAAATGGCAAGGTAAAGGCGGTATTGCCAACCCCGCATCACCCAAACTCCCTGGCTATAAGCAAAGGTCGAAAAGAGTTATATGTGGCATGTGAAGGCGCGGGAAAATTGCAGATATATTCGCTACCCGATTTAAAACTGAAACAAACAATTGACTTGACAATCGAGAGTTATCCCACCGGATTAGCGTTATCAAAAGATGAAAAAACTTTGTGGATAGCATCATTTTTCGGGTCAAAAATTATAGAGTTCGACCTGGAAAATCGCAAACCGCTGCGAAACTTCCCCATGCCAAATGTAGTGAATGGCGTCGCGTTGGCAACAGATGGAACCTTGCTGGTTTCGCTGCCAAACGCGCTGGCATTTGTTGATACCGCCACCGGTAAAATAGCTTTAACGTCAGACACAGTAAAGTTCACCGCCAATTTCCTGCAAAAACCAGACGGCACATTATTTTTAATTGACGCCGAACATTGGCAGATGCTGCCTGTAGATGTAACCGCGCGAAAATTAGGCAAACCAATCCCCGCGCCGGCACAAACCCGCGCCATGGCTTATGATATGACAACTGGCCACCTGTTCGCAGGCGACTGGATGAACAACCGTTTGCTGGAAATAGACGGCAGGAAAATAGTGAATGATAAACCATTGCCAGCGGTTATGGGGATGCTGGTAGAGAAGTTTTAGTGAATGAAAAGAATTCAATAAGACCATTGTAAAACTAATGTTTCTTAATTATAGATTATAATTCCCCAAAAGCCCCACCCCTCAATCCCCTCCCCGAAGGAGAGGGGAAGAACAGCAATCTGGGACTGACACCGAGTGGCGAAGCCAGGAAGGTGTCTGTTCTAACAAGATTATACAATGTCTTCTATTGTTGTGGATTGTCATTAAGCGTGTTGATATGTATAATAAATACAAGGAGAAATTGCATGAAAAATGATATTGATATAGCTCATGAATTAGCTGATATTATTCGTAATGAGTTCGCCAGTGAAAAAATCAATATCGAATGTGTATATTTATTTGGCAGTCGCGCAAAAGGAACAGCAAAAACAGACAGCGACTGGGACTTTTTGGTAATTATAAAAGACAATATTGACAGGCAAAAAAGAAGAATCGCAGCCAGTAAAGCCAGATGGACATCCGCGTTGCGTAATATTGATATTGATATTTTAGTGCGGCCAATGGATGATTTAAAAGCAATTAATATGGATAAATATTGCGTTTCATATACCGCATTACACGAAGGAATCGTGGTATGAATGAATTATCTTCTACTCATCATTTGTATTATCTCCCGTGATTCATATTGTGGGAAACGTTTTTGGATGGTTTGCAATATTTGCCAGGCTTCTTCTTCAACGATGCTACTTACTATTTTAATCCTTTTCGCGTCATAGTAAAAAACAACTGATTTGCATCCTTTTTCAGGATTATCTACACCTTTTATTTTTATGATTAAGGGATTTTCTTTTATTTCATCTACATGCACATCAACTATTTTATTTGATAAATATTTATTGGTAAATCCCATTCCAAGGATTTTTCTGGATATTATTATTGATTCATTTGAAATAATAATAATTTCTTGTCCTGTTAACTGCCATAATAAAGTATAAATTGGTGATATTTGAAAGAGAATAAATATAAAAATGACAAATCCGGGTGAAAATGTGTAAATAAACTCGCTGTTTAGATGTTTAATGTTATCAGGGTTTATTATCTGAGTGCCGAATATATTCCAGAGAATCAACCATAAAATGGAAAAAGCAACTTGAATGAGAACTTTATTTGATGGTACTAGAAACTTTATCTTAGATCCATAATCTACAATTGTATAACTGGCTAAAAAAATTTTATCTTTCATAATACCTTACAGTCATTTTATTCATTTTTATATTGTGGATATCTATGTAAAATGATATTTAATAGTTGTTTTGCTTCTGCTTCGTCTATATCATTACCAAACCGTATAGTTTTTGCGCCATAGTCAAACGCTAATTTTGAATTGCCCATAAAATAATTATAATTGTTGTTAAATCTCCATTGAATGTTGTTATTGGCAACAGATACCCGCAAATCTTTTATATATCCGGCACTATATTCTTTTGGAAAGCCAAAATTGAATATTGTTTTACTTACAATAATTGAGTTATTTGATATTTCTACTACTTCTTTTCCAGTGATTGCCCAAAGTATCATTAATATTGCACATCCACCACCTATAGTCCATCCGGTAATCCATATCATCATAAATATAGATATCCCATCATTCATTATTTGGTGGATAGCAGAAACTTCGCCTAATCCCCAACCACAAAGCCATATAGTAAGGAAAATTAATGTATACCATTGTATCTGACTGGGGATTAATATTTGCATCTGGTTGCCAAAATAAGTAATGGTGTGTTTTGATGGTGATGGTATCTCTGCCATAATGCCTCTTAATGCTTATTAATCGAGTGAAAAATATTATTATCTCAATATGGCAATACTTTAGCATTTCAATATTTACGTGTCAATTTTATGTAAATATATCGAACCGGAACCGACTTAACCCTCTTTACTCTTTTTGTCTGCTTTCGTATACTTAATTAACCGATAAAGTTGATATTTTTCCTTCAGGAGCTTTGATATGGCTAACCAATCCGGCATAGATGAAATTTTACTTCGCTGGCGCGATGAGATTAAGAAAAAACAGCGCCGCATTATTTCTTTTGAAG
>CAZNLA010000261.1:0-7636 GCA_964573385.1 uncultured bacterium | reverse complement strand
AGCGTTCATTAAATATTGTTTCTCCGGTTTGTATATTCCATTCCCATGTACCGGTATTTGTCCCCGCGATAATACTGCTTAATCTTATTTTTTCTATGTTCAGGTTCGCCTCAGCGTTTTTGCGGGCAGTCGCGTCACGCAGAGAATCAAACTGCACCTTGCGCCCATCCAGAACCATAGGAGCTATAACCATGTCAACCGGGAACTCTGACCCATCCTGACGTTTGCAATTACATTCTAAAACTACTTCACCATCATCTAACCGTTTATGTATTTCCGCTTCAAGTTCTGCCGGTGTTCTGCCGTCGGGTTGTATTTCTGATGCAAATGCCAAAGGTGATTTCCCCACTAATTCTTCACAGTTAGTACAGAACATCTCTTCGGCGGCACGGTTGCATTCAATAATTACACCATCTGCCACAATTAGATAAGCATCCGGTGAATCAGCAAACAGAACATGGAATCTCTTCTCGCTGGATACCAGTGCCTCTTCAACTTCCTGACGACGCTTAATTTCCGCGGTTAATTCACGATTTCTGATATCGGCGAATTCCGCCTGTTCTTTTGACAATGCGGCGCTAAGTGCCAGTTGTTCATTGGTAATACGCGTTTTATCAAGATAAAACGCGGCCCATAACAACAACAACATTGGTAAGATTACTATTAACGACAATGATACAGACGATGGTATATGTCCATATGCACGTTCGGGAGAAATTAATGAAACTAAATATAGATTATTACCGGATACCGGGGTTTTTACCAATAACATATTGGCAAGTCCTACTTTCCCGGCATCTTTATTAATTTTTTCATCCCATGTTGATACTTGACCTTCCGGTATATTAACCAGAGCGTTTGTCAATAATAAAGGTAGTTTTTCTTCATTATCTGATGCTAATTCTCTGCCATTTTCAGTTAGGAGCACTTCCCGGCTTTGAGTGTCACCGGTATTTATCAGGTTTTGGTTAAGTAATTTAACCGAACTTACGGTTACGACCGTACCACCATCTGACCCTTTATAGACAATTGGTAAAATTGTAATTATTTCCCCGTGGATTGCGTCTATTATCTGGGTTGATTTTTCAGTATCTGTATCCGGCAAAAATGGAATAGGTTCTTCTGGCATGGTATCAGCAAGGACAGTTCCATCGCTATCAAGATAAAAAATTCGTTTTGATAAACCGGATTTATCCTGTTTAACATGCTTTTGAAAAGCTTCATCAATGGATTGTAAACTAAGGTTTAAACCATATCGCATTGACATGCCCAAATCACGATTTAATAAGTACGCGAGTATTTCCGGCAGTTCGGCATGAAGTTGATTTTCAATGCGTATCATCGCTAATTGGTCTGAAACTGCTGTGGCGCGTCGGGAATTATCTTTAATTAAATATGTGTTCGCGTTCCCTTTTATTTGGTGCCAAGTGTGCAAAGTGTAACTAAATAGCACCAGGGCGAAAAGGCTGAATATTATCGCTATAAAAATAGGTAGCCGCGATAAGATTAATTTACCTAACCGCGGCATATTAATTAACATCATTATTTAGTGGTTTTGCTCTTTTTAAAAAAGTCCGGGAACCATCGCTGAACTCCGGGATAATATTTCTTAACTAATTTGTTGTATGTACCATCCGCATGTATCTTCACCAGATAATCATCAAATGCCTTACGTAATTCCGGCGAACTTTGCGGGAATGCCGCGGCTAATCTTTGTTCATCTGATATTGGACCTAAAACTTTAATTCGGCCAGACCATTTCTTTAAATCCAGCATTACATCTGGCACGTCTAACAAGGTGAAATCAGCATCACCGTCAAGCAGGGTTGGTACCATTTCATTAATGTTTGTGCTTTTTGTATATGAACGCAGATTAATTCCTTTATCTTTTAAGCCATAATTAGCGGGGTCAAGACATGTGCGTTCCATTACCAACAAGCGTTTGTCACCTATCAGGCTTTTAGTTTTAGCTATATCTTCGGTAATGGTTTTGGATGCTTCAATTGGTTTAACTTTTGAGTTTGCGGGTGCTATTAATAACACCTGCGACGGGAAAGTAGGGGCAGAATAAAGCAATACCTTCTCGCGCCATGGCAACATGGTAAATCCTGTTGCTATCATATCACCACGCACCGGGAAATCACCGGTCAGGGTAACTTCATCACCCTTGCGGACGACATCTTTGCCCAGCAAATCGCGGATTACTGTGTAAAAATCGGTATATACCAATGTGTATTTAACGCCTAGCTGTTTCGCGAAACCTTTTACCAGTTCCACATCAAATCCATCACCTGCACCGGTGACAAAATTAGCATATTTTATCCCCAGATGCCGCAATTCACCACGTGCCTTAATATCAGCAAGATCCGTAGCAAAAGCAGACTGCACACAGAATAACAGCATACAAACGGTTATAAAACTCAATAATCGTTTTACATTTTTCATCGTTTTACCTCACAAAATTATACGCATCACTACCAATTATTCACCCAATTAACAGTTTATGGCATTAGATGCATGTACTAGTAAATTATACGACTATAAAATAATTTCAATACATCAGGAATACACCTGATATTTAAGGATAATTTTCCTTATTATTTATGATGATTAACAAATTTAGTCCTAATATTAAGTTAAATGGTTATAAAATATAAAGTTTTAAGCGTATTTTATCAGTAGATATACGTAGAAAATGGATATTACCTGTTGATATTAAGTTCCATCCTTACTGCAGATTAAAATGAAGGTTTGTTACTGCTGTTATTGGGTGGTATAAAAAAGTTCGGGTAGAAAAATCTACCCGAACTTTACAAAAAATTACAATTTACAAATGGTTAAATAGCTGAGTTAATCTAAAAAATAATTCGACAGCTACTGCAGATTATTCATATTCACTTTGGAATATCAGTTCTGAATGGTCCTGCCGGTAGGCCTGTTGAATTGGTGAGGTTTGCGATAGGGTTATCTGCCCATGCATACCGGACAGTAATGGGATTAGTTATATCAGGATTACTGACAATCACGGAATCGCCATCAATTTTGGCATTTGCCCAAACAAACTTTTTGTTCGGTCCCGAAATTGCAAAACCGGACAATGTATCGCCACCGGCAATTTTCAATCCGCCATCAGCATTGCTAAATTTTATTCTTATGCTGTTATCACCTTCTTTTACCATGCTCATGTATGTCGGACCGGAATATGTTTTAATCTTTTTGTATACCATACCCAGTGCCTGCAGTGCCAGTCTGTCACCAACTTCCTGCTTGCGGGCAGGATGTATATTATTTGCGTCACCCACATCAATTGTCACTGCCATGCCAACCATTGGCAGGTTTGTCGCCAATGCCTGTGCCTCACGCAGTTCTGCCCAACTGCTTTCACCGGGTTCCGGCTTAGTTGCCATATAATTTGGCAATTGCACTACCATAAACGGCAAATCACCTTGTCCCCACGCTTTGCGCCAACCGGTAATCATGGCGGGTAATAAGTGACGATATCGTCCTGCCGAACCGGAGTTTGATTCGCCCTGATACCATAACGCGCCACCCATGGCATATTTTGTCCATGGAGATATCATGCCGTTATACAGACCGGTGGGGAACTCGTTTTGTGGCCAACTGGCGGCAATTTTAAATCGCCATTGCCCGGATAAAGATAAGATATCTGTGGTAGTGTCAGCAAATGAAATCGACATTTGCTCTGGTGTTCCCAATATTCCTCCGCCACCGAACTGGTCACTCACCCGTACTGCAATTGTTGCTTTCCCGTTTTTAACTAATTTTGCCGGTATGCTGTATTCGCGTGGTGTTTTCCATACATTGGGCGTATCCATATTCAACCCGCCTACCCGGATACCGTTAAAATATGTTGTGTCGCCATCATCAATGGGGCCAAAACGTAAAACCAGTTGTTTACCACGCCATTCAGCAGGTATATCTATTGTCCGACGAAACCACACCACACCATTAAGGTTATCCATACCCGCTTTAGCGCCTTCCCATCCATTTGGCAATGGAAGTGGTATTTCACGCCAATCCATGTCTGCCATTTCCGGCTTTTCCCATCCGGTATCATCAATATCAGCAGGATATTTCACCGACTCTCTATCAACAATTTCCGTCATCGCTTTTAATTCCGGGTCGGTTGATATGCCGGTCTTACTAATCCATGATTCAATCGCGGTGGCACCCACTGCAGATTGGATAATTCCTACTGGTACCCCTAATTCACGTTGCAATTTGCGGCCAAAGAAATAGGCTACGGCGGAAAATCCCTTTGCGGTCTCAGGTGTCGATTTTTTCCACTGACCGCCACATGATATCCATTCACTCTGTCGCGACGCGTACCATGTGCTGAATAATCTCAAATTCGGACAATCAGCATCTGCTATCGCCTGCTCAGCATTTTTTGCGTATGATAACGGTGTAGCCATATTTGACTGCCCGGAACATATCCATACTTCACCGATAAGAACATCATTAAAAGTAAGCGAGTTCCTGCCTTTTATTGTTAATTTATATGGGCCACCGGCAGATAACTTCGGTATTAATACCCCCCATAATCCGGCCTGGTCTGTTTTCGTCTTCACGGTTTTCCCGGCAATGCGCACCGTTATGCGTTCACCGGCATCCGCACATCCCCATACAGGTATGGCAATATTTCGTTGCAGCACCATATTATCGCCAAATTGCGCTGTGACGCGCACATTTGAATACGCGGATAAAGATAAAAGTAGTGATAACAGAATGACAATGATTTTATTCAATTAATTTCCCTCGTAATTATGATGATACAATCATACCAACCCATCATCTTTACGGTCAATTTTTTATAATTGTAAGGTTGTATCGACTTGAAATTAAAGTTCTTTATGATTTTCGCTTAAGGTCACTTTTACAGGCTCAGTGACCGGTCGCTGAGCCTGCCGAAGCGACCATTGTTAAGCATAATTTTCTTTAAAAGCGAAGGTCTTTACTCTTATTTGTTTATCCACCGGTTGCAAAACATCCCTTATTTTATCTATTTATGATAAAATATCCGCGCAATGAACGATTACTACAACGACCGGATTTTAACTGGTTTAAACCCACAACAATATGATGCAGTTACCTATGGTGACGGTCCATTATTAATATTTGCCGGTGCCGGCAGTGGCAAGACGCGGGTGCTGACACACCGTATCGCCTGGCTTATCCAGAATCACGGAGTATTGCCGGAGAACGTACTGGCGGTGACATTTACCAATAAAGCCGCGAACGAAATGAAGGATCGTATTGGCCGGCTTATTGGACGTGGTGTTTATGGCATGATGGTGGGCACATTTCACGCTATTTGCTCAAGATTATTGCGTGACCACGGTGAGTCTATCGGGGTTCCGACAGATTTTTTAATTTTTGATTCGGATGACCAGACCAGTGCGGTAAGAAAAGTAATGAAGGATTTACAGATTGATGATAAACAATTAAAACCATCTGCCGTGTTGAATATGATAAGCAACGCGAAAAACGATTTGCTGACTCCCGCAAAATATAAAGATGAAAACGCTAAGAACCCCCGGGGTCGCCAGGTGGCGGAAATCTACCGTAAATATCAAAAGATGCTGGAAGATAATCATGGATTGGATTTTGATGATTTGATTATGAAAGCGGTGGAATTACTGGAGAAAAAAGAAGATATTTTGGATATTTTTCATGAAAGATTGCGGTATATTTTTGTTGATGAGTTCCAGGATATAAACATGGCGCAATACCGTTTTATAGAATTATTGGCACAGAAATATCGTAATATTTGCGTGGTGGGTGATGACGACCAGTCAATTTACGCCTGGCGTGGAGCGGATACCGGTATTTTGCTGGCCTTTGAAAAAAACTATCGCGAGGCCAAGGTTATAAAACTGGAACAAAATTACCGGTCGCCACAGGTTATTCTGGATGCGGCATGGCATGTAATTAATAAAAACACCAATCGCAAAGATAAAAAATTGTGGACCGAACAAAAAGGCGGAGAAAAAATTAAATGTTATCGTGGTGATAATGAACACGAAGAAGCAGCATTTATCGCTAAACGAATTAAAGAATTGTCGGCTAATGGGATTAAATTAAATGATATCGCGGTGCTTTACCGCGTCAATGCGTTATCCCGGGTATTAGAGCAGTCGATGATCGGCTATGCCATCCCGTATCGCATTATTGGTGGTTTCCGCTTCTTCGATCGTAAAGAGATTAAAGATATTATCGCGTATTTGCGGGTACTGTATAATAATTATGACTCTATCAGTCTGCGCCGTATCATTAATACCCCACCACGTGGTATCGGTGATACTACCATCGCGCGGTTAGACGAAATCGCCATGAGTAAAAATATCAGTATATTTGAAGTTGTTATGGCAGTTGAATATACCGACCTGGCACCACGGGCAAAAGCAGCAATTAACGAATTTGCTAAGATAATGAAGGCCTTACAAATAGTTTCCGCAACTAAAAATATTAGCGAATTAATTGCTGATATTTTATCGTTAAGCGGGTATGAATTATCGTTGGAAAACGCGACTCGCGGTATAAAAACGGAGAAAGGTAGCCTGGTTGATAATGTGGTTCAGGCAGAAACACAATTGCAGAACGTACGCGAATTAATATCCGCGGCGCAGGAGTTTGAAGCAGAGGCAGGCGACGAAGAAAGTAAAAATATGCAGTCGTTTTTAGAACAGGTAGCCTTAACCGCGGAACGCGCGTCTGTTGGCGATAATGTACCCTCGGTAACCCTTATGTCTATGCACGCGGCAAAAGGTTTGGAGTTCAATACGGTATTTATTGCTGGTATGGAAGATGGCATTTTTCCACTGAGAAGAATGTGGGATGTGTCTCCGGTGAATATGGACGAAGAACGCCGTTTGTGCTACGTGGGAATAACCCGAGCGAAGGAACAACTATATTTATCAATTGCCGCCAGTCGCATGTTATACGGCAAAACAGAAATGTCAAAAGTCTCACAATTTTTCGAGGATATCCCGGCAGAATTATTAGAAGAAGCAGAACCGGGAAAAATGATGGCACGGCAGAAATATGAAACATGGAATGACATCACCATTGTACAACGGCCAACATTTACCCCGAAAATTGAGGTTGACGACAACCTGCCATTGGCACACCAGTTGCGCCAGGCCGCCAAACAGTTTGAACTGTTACAGCAAAAGGCGCAGGAAGAACAGGAGATGGAGCAATCGCAACCAAAACAGGTGCGAATACCGGTACCACAACATATACCCCGGGCAACAGAGATAGTGCAAAGGGCACAGGCATCCATTGTCAGTCCTACCGGTTTCCGGGTGGGTGACCGGGTAAGGCATAACACCTTTGGTGAAGGGATTCTGCTACAGATAGATGGCTTAAAATTCAACATCATGTTTAAAGGCGGAATCGGAACAAAAAAAATAGATACATCCCTGGTGCCGGTGGAGAAAGTGTAAGCAAAGATTTTGTGAAAGCTAACCAAATTAATTGGAAAAGTTTTCAGATGTTAGAGTAATTTATGCCTTGGAAAGGCATTTAAATGAGTAACCCCAGGCGTCAGCCCTCACCCTTATACACATTTAAATAATAAAGAAACAAAATTTAGAAATGGTAAATATTAGCA
>CAZNLA010000260.1:0-7698 GCA_964573385.1 uncultured bacterium | reverse complement strand
CCAACGCACAGGGTAAAACAAACCTGTTGGAAGCAGTATATTTATGCGCTACAGGCCGTTCAGCACGCGCCAGTTTCTGGCAGGATGCTGAATTAATTACGTGGGGTCATGATACCGCGCGTGTGCAGGCCGAATTCTACAGTGAACGACGTGGCGAATTCACAGTCGAGATTGATCTGGCCCGAAAACAAGAGACTGATAAGTCTATGCCAGCGGGCGGAGCAGTTAAGAAACTGAAAATTAACGACGTCGAAAGAATGCCTAAAGATTTGTCCGGCCTTACTCCATTAGTGCTATTCATGGTTGAAGATCTTGAAATAGTACGTGGAGAACCACAATGCCGCAGAAATTTCATGGATGTCGATCTCGGGGTGATGAGCAAAAGCTATACTGCTGCTGCTCAGCAATACAAGACAAATTTAGATCAGCGTAACCGATTATTAAAAGAATTACGTGACAGAGATGGAAATACAGACGACTTGTGGCCATGGAGCCAGGGTGTAGCCACGGCCGGCGCGCGTATTCTGGATATCCGTTTGCGATTTATACGCAATATTACTGAATTAACCCGCGAGATTTATCCAAAACTGACCAATTCAACCCAGGAAATGATTGTAGAATATGTTCCGGGGTGGACTGAAGCAGATTTGAATGAATGCAACCGTGACGATTTGCACGCTATTCTTTTATTAGCATTAGAAGAATCTGTTCCGGAAGAATTACGCCGGGGATTAACCGCCGCCGGGCCTCACCGTGATGACCTTCGTATTTTAATTGATGGTAAAGACGTTCGCCGTTATGGTTCACAGGGTGAAGGCAGAACTGCAGCATTAGCACTGCGCATTGCGGAATTCCAGTTACTTACCAAAATGTTTGAAGAAACACCGATATTAATGTTAGATGACATTTTATCTGAATTAGACGGCACCCGACGGGCAGCATTATTAGATGCTGTTGCTTCCAGTGGACAAACATTATTAACCACTACCGATACTGATGCTTATAGTTTGTCAGCTAAAGAAAATGTATTCCAGTACGAAGTTATAAATGGTTCAATTATTGGAAGATAAAATTTATCTTTATTAATAAATTAATAAACCGGTAGAAATTAATTCTGCCGGTTTATATTTTTAATTAGCTATATTTGTAACTAAAGATTTTATAATAATTGTTCTGGATTTTGCAATATCGCGTTAATTTCTGCAATAAATTTAGCCCCTACTGCCCCATCTATTGCTCGATGGTCAAATGACAACGCGACACCCATCATCGAACGCGGTACTATCTGGTCATCAATTACTAATGGCACTTTTTTAACGGCGCCAATGCCTAATATACCTGTTTGTGGAGGTTGGACAACTGCTATAAGATAATTGGCCCCAAACATGCCAACATTACTAATGGTAAAAGTACCATCCATACTATCTCTGGCTCGGATTTTTTTTCTCCGCGCTAAGTCAGCTTTTTCCCTTACGTTTTTGCCTAATTCCACCAGTGATGTTAAATCCGCATTTTTAAATACCGGCACCAGAATACCTTCGTCATTTTCAATTGCCACCACAACACCAACATTAACATTTTTATGAATAGAAACCACACCATCTTCATAAGTGCTATTTACTGCCGGTATCTTTGCTAATGCCAAAGCAGTAGCTTTTAAGACCAGGTCATTAACTGATATCTTTATTCCGTCTGTATTACCATGACCACCTGCATTAAATTCCGCACGAAACCACAATGCGGATGTCATATCAACATCCATCATCACATAAGCGTGTGGAATAGTAGTCTTACTTAATGTCATTCTTTCTGCAATAACTTTTCTTATTGGTCCCAGGGTTACTTTGGTTACATCAGAAACTTCTTCTGTCATTGTATTTCTCCTGTGATTTTCCCGCTTCTATTATAAACAGAAGCGGGAACTTTTCAATTCTATTTACTCATGGCTTTGCGAATACCTTCTAAAATACGGCGGGTATTTGGCTGGAATTCAGATTCCAAAGTTGCTGCCATCGGAGGGGGACAGTCAAATGCCGCAATAATCTGAGCAGGTGATTTAAAGTATTCAAATCCAATTTCATACATTTTAGCAACAATATGTTCACTAAAGCAACCAGTTTTTGGTGCCTGGTTAACACATACTAACCTACCAGTCTTTTTCAGTGATTCCAACACTGTTTCTTCATCCATTGGCGCAAGTGTACGTAAATCGATAACTTCACAACTAATTCCTTCCTGGGCGGCTAATTCCGCGGCTTCCTGTGCAATTAATATTGGGTTGGAATATCCAACGATAGTTACATCAGTACCTTCGCGACGTACTGCGGCTTTACCTAATGGAATAAGATATTCTTCCTCAGGACAATAACCTTTTAAGGTGTAAATTGACTGATGTTCAATAAACACAACCGGATTGTTATCACGGATAGCTGCTTTCAATAATCCCTTTGCGTCATAGGCAGTACTGGGTGCAACCACTTTAAGTCCGGGAATCATGGTACAAACCGCTTCCAGACTTTGACTGTGCTGACCAGCGTATCCTTTGCCACCACCTACTGTTGTCCGTATAACCATCGGCAATTCTGCTTTTCCACCGAACATATAACGATTTTTCGCGGCCTGGTTGCCTACCTGGTCCATCGCCATCAGGATAAAGTCAATATACATTAATTCGCATACCGGCCGTAAACCTGCTGCTGCTGCGCCAACGGCAACGCCAATTATCGCGGATTCAGATATCGGGGCGTTAAAACAGCGATCGCGTCCAAAAAGGTCAATAATGCCACGTGTTACCTGGAAAGCGCCACCATAATCGGCAACATCTTCACCATATAAAATAACACGATTATCATTTACCATTTCTTCAATCAGTGCCTCTGCAACAGCCTGACGAATAAATATTTGTCCTTCTTTATCCCTACGGGTTTTGCGTGGTTCTTTTTCCAATACTGTTTTGTGTGATTCATCGCAATCAACACAATCATTGGGCGAAAATAAGCCTTCCAGCATTGTTGATGGATCCGGGTCTGTGCCTTCTACAGCGGCTTTAACACCAGCAGCGCGCACGCGTTCGCGAACTTCATCAATTAATGTAATCAATTCTTCACGGGTCGCTATGTCAGCATCAACTAATTTATCGACAAAACGGTCAATGGCGTCAATATCATGCCAGCATTGCTCTTCTTCTTTAGTTCTGTAAGTGTCACGCAGGTCAGACAATGAATGTCCAAAATAACGATATGTTTCACATTCCAGAAATACCGGGCCCTCGCCATTGCGGCATATTTCAACTGCTCTGCCCAGTGCTTCTCTAACCGCTAAAACATCCATACCGTTCACAACTTCAGCATGCATATTATCACGGGCAAAACCGGCCGCGCGTTGCGCCAGATAATCGATACCGGTGACTTCTTTATCCTGCTGTCCTGTCATACCATACTGGTTATTTTCTACCAGGAATATAACAGGGATACCTTTTTCAAATTGATCCTGGGCAGCAAAATTCATTGCTTCCGCGCCAATACCGTTATTTACCGCGCCATCGCCAATGAAACATATGCATACTTTATTATTACCAAGTTTGGCGGATGCCATGGCCGCACCGGTTGCTATCGCGAAGGAACCACCAACAATTGCGTTTGCTCCCAAATGTCCGACATGGAAATCCGCGATATGCATTCCGCCGCCACGGCCTCTGCAATACCCCTCTTCTTTTCCGAATAATTCAGCAAAAGTTTTAAATAAATGAAGGTCAATTGCGATTTCCAAAGCATCAGCAAGTGAACCATCTTTTGCTTTTGCAATATTTTCCGCGGTTTCACCACTTATTATCAACCATTGGACTAATTCTTCTTTATTCATGTCCTGCAGGGCATAATATGCTTTTGCGATACCATGACCATGACCACGATGGGTAGAAGTTATTAAGTCATCTTTATTTATTACAGCCAAAGCACCTGTAGGAACTGCTTCCTGTCCGATAGACAGGTGGCTTGCGCCTACAAACTTAAATCCCTCTTTTGGTTCCCACTTACCATCTTTTGAATCTACTATACATTCTTCAAAAGACCTGATGGTTGACATTAAAGTCAATAAATTAATAGCGCTTTCACGCGTTAATTTTCCGCTATTCAATTCATCCTGTACAGTAGCCGTGTATTGGAACTTGGGAATCGGCTTAATCTCGATAACACCGGGAGTAAAATCCGGTGATACGCAATAATCTTTCATCATTACCTCCGAAAACAAGCGCGTTTCTGCGCATTTATTTATTTCTTAATTATTATACCAATTGAAATGAGCATAGTCAAGCACAAATGAACACAAATGCGCAAACATGCAAAATTTGACATCATGAGGGTAAATTATGCATATTTAAACAGATGTTATCAGATAATTTACCACGACTATATTATATAACAGACAGAAAAACAGTACAAAATTGTATACTGGATGATTTCTTAATTGATATAGCAAAATCAGGAATAAAAATGGTGCAAATCCGCGAAAAAGAACTAAGCTCCAGGGATTTGTATAATTTAACATTGAAGGCCATTTCGATTTTAAGACCAGCAGGCATAAAAGTATTAGTTAATGATAGAGTTGATATCGCAATAGCGTCAAAAGCAGATGGTGTGCATATCACATCAACAGGAATGCCGGTATCAGTGGTCAGATCAATATTACCGTCTCCAAGGATTATTGGCGTATCCACCCATCATGCTGGCGAAGTAATATCTGCAGAACAGAACGGCGCGGATTTTGTAACATTTGGTCCGATATTTTTTACTGTTTCAAAGGCCGGAATGGGCGAACCGGTGGGTGTTGAGCAATTAGCAGTAATTTCATCAGTTACCCAAATACCCATTTTCGCTTTGGGTGGAATTAATTTATCTAATGCCGGAACCTGTCTGACAGCAGGCGCATACGGATTATCAGGCATCGGTATATTCCAAAAATCAACAAATTTAGAGGAAACAGTAAATAAATTCACAGAAATATTAAAAAAACACCCAAGATAATATTGATAATTATCGCAATTAACAGTACAGTTATGTATAATTTAAAAAACTATTACGCAAAGTAGGAAAATATTATGTCATCATTTAATGAAATATCACCCGAAGATATCCAAAAAGCCGCAATTAGCGTTTTGCGCGATGCCTCGCAATCATTAACATCAATGCCGAACGAATCTTCCTGCCTTAATTATGTGTTGGATAGATTAAGATTATATTTAAACGCGCAATATGGCGCAGTTATGCTTTATCGTGGCAACGTAATTTCTGTTGCAGCAGTTCATGGTACTTCATCAGGCAATAAAACTTCCCCAATAACTAATGTGGTTGGTCCGGTAGAACGGATAATTAAAGATGGTGCCACAGACATTACATCCATAATCGACATTAACGACCATCCAAATATACCTAAAAGCAGTGACGGTAAACCATTAACTTCCGGATTAATAAAAAGTTGTGTAATCGCACCATTGTATGTGCATGGCGCGCCTTTAGGTGCGGTAGTATTAGGTTTTTCTGATGTTAAGGTTTTAGAGCAACTTGAGGAAGATTTTTTCGCATTAATTGCGCATCAGTTGGCAACGCGCTTACGCGAAAGCAGAATGCAGGTTATAATTGAACAATTTACTACCCGCCTTGCCGCACATGGTGAATCTATTATTCCTGACGAAAAAGAGATCGATAAAGTTACCGGTTTACCTGTTAAATCATATTTCATATCTGAATTAGACAGGGTTACCCGTGACACAGTAAATATTGGCGGTCAATTATCAATATTGCTGGTTGCCATTGACGGTATCCGCGAAGCAACCGACGCATATGGTTATTCAGTTATTGAAGCCGCTTTAAGTAAATTAGCCGAAGTATTATCCCGTTCGGTACGCGGGCGTGACCTGGTGACAATTTATGAAGAAGGAATATTCGCGGTAATGCTCCCCAACACCCCTGCCCTGGGTGCTGTGGTAGTTGCAGAAAGATTACGGGAAAGATTAAGTGGTGTGATTGACACCGGCAATAACGAATACTGGAATCTTACAGCCGGCATAGGCATAGCCAGTTTATCATCAACCGTATCATCGCATGAACAGTTGACGGTGAAGGCAGACAGATGCCTGAAGCAAGCACAGGCCATGGGTGCAAACCAGGTTTTCCTTGATTGGGAAGAAGCAGTAGAAGGTATGTCGGAAGAATGAAGATATGAAGATATAACCGGATTTTTTCACAAGTCCGGTTATATACTTTTTATACCTGAGGTTATTTATGAATCTGTTTCTATATAAAGTATTTAGAAAACTTCGAAAGATAAGATTAAAAGTTCTAAACTCTTTTATTAATTTATGCCGAACACCATCCGCGAAGATATCTTTATCACGCTTTAAGCCACCTTATAAATTAAATATTGGTTGTGGTCCCGTTAAATTTAAAGATTGGGTTAATGTAGACATAGTTCAAAAATGGGGAAAAGTTCGGGTTGATTTAGTTTGGGATGCGACTCAACCATTTCCACTTCCTGATTCTTCATGCAGTTTAATTTATAATGAACATTTCATTGAACACCTATCAGTGCCTCAGGGATTAGCTTTTTTAACAGAATGCAAACGCATATTAATGCCCGGTGGAATATTACGAATAGCTACACCGTCACTTGAAGATACAGTTCATCAATATCTGAATGATTGGCGCAATCCCAATTGGGTGCGATTACCCGGGTTAGAGCACGTGAAGACACCTGCTGAAATGTTAAATATGGCATTCAGAGAATGGGGACATCAATGGATTTATGATGATGAAGAACTACACAGAAGATTAATTGAATCTGGTTTCACCATTTTAAATAATAAAGAATGGGGACTCAGCGAAAACCCGGAATTATGCAACCGCGAAACACGCAAAGAATCTGTATTGATAATAGAAGCGGTTAAATCAAGTGACAAATAAGATGACTGATATTAATTTAGCCATATTTACGAAAAAGCCGAAATTTTCCGAAACATTACATGTTGGCAGACCAAATGTCGGCAACCGGGAAATATTTTTGTCACGGGTAAATGAAATGCTTGACCGCAACTGGTTATCTAATAATGGGCCGTTTGTTAAGGAGTTTGAAAGTCGTCTGGCAGAAATGTTGCAGGTAAAACATTGTATAGTAACGTGTAATGCTACAATCGCTTTAGAAATCGTTATCAGAGCCGCCGACTTAACCGGTGAGGTGATAGTCCCATCATTCACCTTTATAGCTACCGCACATGCATTGCAATGGCAACAGATAACACCGATATTTTGTGATATTGATCCTGATACCCATTGTCTGGATTCACAAAAGGTTGAAAGTATGATTACACCGCGCACAACAGGTATTTTAGGAGTTCATACCTGGGGCAGACCATGTAATATAGAAAAATTGACGGAAATATCTGAAAAACACAATCTGAAATTGATATTTGATGCCGCACATGCTTTTGGGTGTGGATACAAAAACAAAATGATTGGTGGTTTTGGATTAGCGGAAGTATTTTCTTTCCATGCAACAAAATTTTTTAACACATTTGAAGGTGGCGCGATAACCACTAATGATGATGAGTTAGCAGCAAAAATAAGATTAATGAATAATTTCGGTTTTGCGGGATACGATAGATCGGAAGAGCACACGTCTGAACTCCAGTCACATTCAGAAATCTCG
>CAZNLA010000259.1:0-7737 GCA_964573385.1 uncultured bacterium | reverse complement strand
ACGCCTGGGGTTACTCATTATGTCGCCACTCCGTGGCTAATATATATTGAAATCGATTGAAGTCGATTCTATTTCGAGTAGGGATTAAACAACACAGATGAATAATTTGTGTTGAGATGTGTAGAATATTTTGCAAAACCTGTGTAACCAAATGTATTCCGAGCATCCTGATCGGATTTTTACTAGCAGGATGCTCGAAATACATTGGATTTGCAAATGCCTTTAAATTATGTTTATTTTAGTTGTGTTATTTTTCCTTCTGTGCCACAATTCTTTCTGTCATATAGTTGGCATATACAATAATATTGCCATCCACCGGTTCTTTTTTAATTATTTCCGGCATATTTTCGCGCATGGTTTGTGCTATTACACCACCACGTTCTTTCGCGATTACCGCGGTTAACAAAATGATATTATCACCGCCAATCTGCTTATCGGTGATTGCTTTTGCCAATGCTTCATCATTGCTCTTTGATGGTGAAAGAATCTCACTAGCAATTAATTTGTATTGGAATGTTAACTGATTACGGGATTGATCGCTTAGCAATATTTTCTTTATAGCATCGAAGTCGGCATTAGAAGATAAATTGTTGTTATCTCTTAGCAGCATTGACTGATAAAGCGCACCCAGGTAGTTATTGATATAAATAGGTTTTTCTTTCAATGCTTTCGCGTTGGCCGGCAATTGTTTTACAGCAATTTTATTTACCAACGTGGCCAGGGTGTTAAGTTCTTTATCCTTTGATTGTAATCTGTTAGCCTGATTAATTGCCCAGGCTGAACGCATAAGCATTAAATCAGAATCGGTATTTTCGGCAAACCAGTTAAATTCCGGATTATTCCAGGCTATTTGTAACTCGGTAAGTGCCTCTGTATCAATTTCGCCGTGTGACGCACTGATAAGCAACGGCAAAGTGAAGGTGTTTATAGCCGTTCTTATCTGGTTGCGTTCTCTGCTGGCAAACTGTTTTTCCCGGTAATCAGCATTGCCAACCCAACGGGCGGCAGTTGATTTTTGCAATTTTTGCAACTCAGCCAATTCTGTTGCTGATATTTTGTTGCCTGCAACCTTGCTGATATCGGTTTTGGCATCTTTTAAAGCCTGTAACAACGCCAGGACATTGGCATGCTGTTTTACATCGCCGTAAACCAGCAATTGGGTGGCATTAATTAATTGCGCGTTATCCTCTTTTATCTCAAACGCCATTCGGACAGCATGGCCTATCGGGTCAGAGTTGGGTTTAACTTCATTTGGTATTTGAGGCATATTATATTGTGTTGTGATATCGCCAATTTTATATACCCATGCTGATAAACCGGGCATTCGCCGGGTAGTAGTTACGTTTATTTGATCACCATTATTTATTGACCATGTCAGGTGTGCCGGTGTTAATATCCAGTCCAATGCCTGTACAATTGTGGCGTTGCGCAGGTCAAGGTATGTTAACCGCAATTGTTTAACCCCCGATAATTCGGCGGCATCTACCAGGCAACCGTCGGTGAAGGTGATATTTATGCCTGCGGCTTTTTTCACCTGTTGCAATGCTTCGTATAATGATGAATCGCGTATAACCAGTTTAACTGTTTTTGCCAGCATCGGGTGGTCCTTAACCCGTTGTTTGTTAATTGTTTCTGACACGTCCTGTATTCCGGTTGATGCGGCAGTTATATTACCACCATACCCGTTTACTGCAGAAACTGTCGCCAAAATTAATGACTGCTGGTTACGTAATAATGCTGCCGGCAAATCACCTTTCTTCTGCAATTCCTGTGCTTCGGTCAAATATATCGTTGACTGCTTCTGCATACCAGTATAATCGATAATAATACCCGGATTCCAATCTCTGACTTCTAATTCATTGTCGGCATCATTGCAAACCAAACGAAAGACTTGTTCTTTTGCTCCGTACTTATAACGGGTATTTGCTTTCGTTTTCTTCACTGGTGATGGTGCTACTGGCTGAGGACGCTTTGCCATGACTGTTGGTGCCGATGATGTTATAGAACTACTTAAGGTTACCTGGGGCATAATTCCGGGAGTTTGCTTACGAATACCCAGATTACTTTCTCTACCTTTTGCCACCGGCGATGCCCAGGTCATGGTCACTTGTGATTGATCTTTGCCGGATATTCTCTTGTCATAATTCATAGATGGTGAATCATCACTAAGAAGCATATCACCCGACATACCGAAAAATCCCCCGTATTCAGTACCATCCGGTATAGGCACCGGCACCACCATACGTCGTGGTGGTTTTGCAGGCTCAGTTAAATTAGTGACATCCTGAGTATCAACCGCGACGAAACTGGTGTATTGGCTCATCAGTTTATATTCCAGTGCCACATTAGTAATTTCTTCCACCACCTGCGGGTTATTGCCATCAATCATTTGGTCAGAAAGGTCATCAATTTTTTGCCGTGCCCATACCTTTGGCAGCACATCATGTTCAACAGCATTCCCATTTGGCAACAATACATTCAAACTGTATTCAATTGTTTTTCCTTCTGCCACGCCGGATATTTTTATTGGTGCTTTGCCGCCATCAGCATACCGGCCATATACAATAATCGGTCGTCCCGGCCATAATTCCGGTATTCGGCGCGGGTAAGTATCGTAAACCTGCAACCCGTTCCAATCAATCTTAACATTCTGTAATTGCGCTTTATGCATTCTTTCCACAATTGATGTCACTAACGCAAATGGGTCAGTATTTAACTCCAGCACGCCGGACATTCCACCGCCTTGTTTTGCCACACCATCAAGTAAAAAACGGTTTGGCGTAGAACCGATGCCAATGGTCCAGAACTTTATTTTATCACCGGCTTTTTTGCCCACGGCGGCGATAATTTCCGCTTCGTTACCGATAAATCCATCGGTGAGCATAACTACAACGCGTTTGCGTTCCTGGTCAATTGGTTCATCCAGTACCATATTAATCCCTTTCATCATCTCCGTACCGCCACCTCCCTGGTATCCATTAGTAAAGTTTAATGCTTTTTCTGTGTTTTCGATGGTTGCCGGTACAGCTTTTTCAAATAGTTTATTTGCCTGACTGGCAAAGGTTATCACCTGCAAAGTATCATTGGTTTTGCTTAATTTAAAGAATTCACGCATTGCCTGTTTAATTTTTTCTGTTGGTGCGCCTCGCATAGAACCGGATATATCAATAAGAAAAACAACTTCCCGGGGTGGCGCTTTCATTAATGATTCGTCAAACTTTGGTTGTACCATCAGCATAAAATATCCCTTGCCGGAATCAGGACAATTGGTTAATACTGCCATTTCCGGTTTTTCACCCACCACGGTATAACGCATTACAAAATCTTTGTTAGGGAATGAATCTGCCGGCGACAGCACCACACTGGCGTTATTTTTATTGCCTAAATCAACATTGGCGATATGGTTGACAATTTTCATATCGTGGAAAGGCACGCCGGCATCCAACATTACACTCAGGGCAATGTCATGACCGTTGCGTTGACCTGGTTTTAGCGCCGGTGGGGTAATGCGTGAAGCATCCGGCACCTGAGTGGTATTAGTCACTGTACCGGTACCATTGGCATTTTTGTCAGAAATTGGCGCACCCGGTATATAACGCGGTCCAACCACCATGGGGAAATGGAACTCATAAGTTCCCATATCATATTTCAGGACATCAATATATGAGATGACTATTTTAACTTCTGTTTTCGGTTTTATATTGCCTACTGTCTGGGTGAATATATTTGGTCGTTCCTGCTCCAGCAAACTTGCTGTCATACCTTGCGCAACCGCCTGTTCATATAATGCCCGGGCATCTGCTCTACGTTTGATTACCCCAATAATTTTGCGACTGCCGATAACCATCGTCATATCGTCTACCGCGGCGGTATTTGGCAGTGGGAATACGTAGATAGCTTCAATATTTTCATCGTATGGATTATAAAATGTCTGTGTAACCGTGACCCGGGCAATAAAACCACTGATATCCGCCACAACGGAAGTATGCTTAAGCGGACATTCAACCACCCCGGTGTCTGTAACCACCCGCAACGCCCCCTGGGTTACGTCAGAATCAATTATAGGTTTAGTAGTATCTACCGCAAAAACCGCACCGCATGCCATAATTAACATGCAAACAACTGTTAACCTCAAGTTAAACCGCATCTGTACCATATATCGCCTCCATAAATATATACTGCCATCCCGCAGTAATTATTACTTTGGGCAGTATTATTTATTATGACATCAATTTCAACAAAAATGTTCCATCTACAGATAATTAATTGTAAAAATGTTGAATAGGCATGTAAGTGGTGATTTTTTTAATATACAGGTTACTGTAAAACCTATCTGAATTGTAGGGAATGCCGTCCCCGGCATTCCGTACAGAAAAAATAGAAATAATTGGGTTTTGCAAAAGCCTGTATAATCATTAATATGCCAAATCAGTCGGATCAGTCATATAAGTCGAATCGGTCGGATTTTTTAAAGTAAAAATGAAAAAAAGTTCCATTCAAAGATAGAATGGAACTTGATTTTGCTTCACAATCTGTTTTTCAGGAAAGATTACAATTTACCATACCTGTAATAACTTACGCCATTGGCACCGGTGCTTGTACAGTCTGACGCTGCTACTATCATTAAATTGCCAAGTGATGGTACTAATGATGTGTAATATTTTGTGCTGCCTACCCAGTAAGTAACATCTTTTCCAACGCGTTGTATGGTGACAACACTGCTGGATGTATAGGTGGTGGATACAACATTAAGGGTTACTGCGGAACCATTTTCATATATTTTTGCGGTACCGGCATTCATATACGCGGCAAATTTAATGCCGGTATAGTTTGATGTTGTTGATGGTGTAAAGGTTTCCGCAAAACCAATCATAAAGTTTCCGGTTGCCGCGGTTGGTGTAAATTGAACACAACCATCACAACCTGCCGGTATAACTGCGGTACTATTAGCCCCTACTGTCCATGCTGTACCACCGGTTGTAAACGCAATAGTACTGCCGACGATGGTTCCGGTTGATGTCATTGCCGGATATGTAACAGTAACGTATGATGTTTTTGTGTTCCATTTTACTGTAAATGGTGCGCCGGTGGTTTGGCCAACGTGGCCATCAAGATAGCTGGCAACAAATTGTCCGGAGTGACGGACACCATCAATATTGGAGTATCCCGCCACGATATTATTTTTCTCGGTGCTGGAGAATGTTGCGTCACATGTCAGCATTTCAGTTGTAGGGTCATCAACTGCGCCGACGGATACGCCGGATAAATTGTAATTAAAACCATATCCATTAACAGTGCTTTTGCCTTTTGTCGGACATATTACAACACCCGGGTCCAGGGTTAATGCTGTCCAAAAACTGGCGGTAACGGGGAGAGTTTCTTCGTGGTCCTGAGCATACATCTGGGCTGTGGCAGCAATTTGACGTTGATTGCTGGAGCAGGTAGTTTGACGGGATTTTTCCCGCGCCCGGGCAAATACCGGGAAGAGAATCGCAGCCAAAATAGCGATAATCGCTATTACGACTAACAATTCAATAAGGGTAAAACCTTTTTTTGTTGTTTTCTGTGACATTTAATGTCTCCTTTTTAAGTTTAAAGTTCATCATATTTATCTTCTTGGTGAACTTTATGTAACTTCATTTTAAACATAAAATATCGCAACAATATCACAACAATATCTTTTTTTTATGGTAATTACAGGACATGCGCCTTGATCATGATACCAATAACAGGACTTTCGCTTTAGGTCACTTCGACAGGCTTAGTGATCGGTCGCTGAGCCTGTCGAAGCGACCTTTTAAAAACTACATCATGATACCAATAAAAAATCAGCCCCGGTCATATAGGCCGGGGTTGATTTCTTAAGTTAATATTTAACCGTTAAGGTTCAATATTTTGCGTAACGGAAACAGCTAACATCAGTTGCGGTAGCAGTGGAGTTGTTAAACGCTGCTGCAACAAATAATTTGCCGGTTGAGAAAGTTGTTGATGTATACAACGGTACGGTTGTGCTGTTAGTATCAACCCAGTAGGTGATAAATCCGGCTTTGCGCTGAACTGTGAAAACACTGCTGGTGGTATATGCTGCCGGGGTAGCGGGAACAGTGGTTTTCGCGGTTGCGGTGCCTTCGTAAACTCTGATAAACGGAGTGGCGGAAGTGGCATTCAGTGCAAATTTGATACCCTGATAGTTGTTTGCTGCAGTGGCGGTAAATGAATCAGTTAAGCCGATCATGAAATCGCCACCTGTAGCGGATGCTTTAAATTGAACACAACCATCAGAACCTGCAGGAATGGTAGCAATGCTGCCTGCGCCATTAGTCCAACCACCGCTTGTGCATTTGATGGTGCTGCCGGCATTAACAGGATATGTTAATACTGCCGCTGCGGTCTGGTCTTTCCATTTTACAGCAAACGGGGTGTCAGTGGTCTGGGCAACGTGGCCATCAAGATAGCTGGCAACAAATTTACCGGAGTGGCGGCCACCGTCAATGTCAGCATAAGTGTTAACGATGGTGTTGTTGCCATCGCATGTCAGCATTTCACTGGTGGGGTCGTCAACTGCACCTATTGATGCGCCGGATTCATTAGCGTTGAAACCATAACCGATAACAGTATTTTTGCCTTTTGTCGGGCAAATTACTACACCCGGGTCAAGTGCTAAAACTGACCAGAAGTTTGCGGTTGTTGGCATGCTTTCTTCGTGGTCCTGACAATACATCGCTACGGTTGCGGAAATTTGACGCTGGTTGCTGGTACAGGTAGTCTGACGTGCTTTTTCACGTGCACGTGCAAATACAGGGAACAGAATGGCCGCCAAAATAGCAATAATCGCTATTACGACAAGCAATTCAATAAGGGTAAACCCTTGTTTTCTTTGTGACATTATAATGTCTCCTTTCTTTTCTCTTTGTTCATATAGTTATATTTTTTAGGGAAGTATCTGCATTAAACATCGACCAGTTCGAATGAGTTACTTATTTTATACATCTGTTTTACAGGTATAGTTGCATATTTATATAAAATTATTTATTGAGGCAATTGCAAAAACCTGACTGAATTCCCTACAATAAAAATAGAAATAATTGGGTTTTGCAAAAGCCTGTATTACATGAAATATTACGGTACACAGCAATACATTAAGATAAATATACAGATTTCAACCCCTGATGTCAATGAAAAAATATACATATATTACCTGATTTTTTAAAAATATATTTTTAAAAACTGTAATCTTCTTAACGTGCAATTATTAACATTATACAATTTTAATAACATATATAATGGTTAATTATATAAAAAGATAGATAACATAACTACATATAACAGTAACAATAAATTTATGTAAAATAATTATCAGATATTTCGCAACAGAATTATCGTTTATGGTCACTTTGTCAGGCTTAGTGACTTTTATAAAAATCCTGACTTCTTTTGTATGGATTTAGTTACTAATTCCTAACCCAAATAAATTGGACAAGTTTTCAGTTGTCAGTTTTCAGATGTGGTCACTTCGACAAGCTCAGTGACCGGTAGAAATTACGGTCACTGAGCTTGTCGAAGTGACCATTATAATAGTTCCGCCTAAAATCCTGACTTTTTTTGTGCGGATTTGTTTGCTAACGGCCTAATAATGTTAATTCCATAGCCCACGGCAACGCCGCTGGGTAAGTTTACAAATAAAAGCCAACGCTCTGTAAGAGCATAATCCCTTCGTTTTTAGGAATATTGCTCTTA
>CAZNLA010000258.1:0-7740 GCA_964573385.1 uncultured bacterium | reverse complement strand
GACACGGTATCCACGACTTGCTGGCGGCTCAAAACCCGTATCTGCAATACCACCCCTCATTGGCGGCGGCAGAAACCGCGTCGGTATTCGGCGAAATGATGACTTTTCGCAAATTACTGCAAACTAACGGTGATGCCCACAGCAAATTAGCGTTGCTGACCGGAAAGATAGAAGATATTTTTGCCACCGTATTCCGTCAGTCATCAATGTATAAGTTTGAACAGGAACTACATACTGCCCGACGTCGCGATGGTGAATTGACAACAGAAGCAATATGCGGAATTTGGCAGGCGAATGTCCAGGCAATGTTCGGCAATTCCGTTACCCTCGGTGAAGGTCATTCCCACTGGTGGATGTATATCCCACACTTCATTCACACCCCGTTTTACGTATATGCTTACGCTTTTGGCCAGTTAATGGTTATGGCATTATACGCGGAATACAACAAAACCGGTAACAACTTTATCCCTGGTTATCGTGCCATGCTTCAGGCCGGTGGCACACTGCGACCTGACGAATTAATGCAGATTGCTGGTATAGACATTAACAGACCGGAGTTTTGGGCAGAAGGTTTGGCAGCAATTGAGCAACTGGTGATTGAAGCGGAAAAGGCATGGGGGGAGATTAAGTGAATTACGAATTAGGAATTACGAATTTTTAGATGTTCTTTAATTGAAATTAAGTCGATTTCAACCGATTTCAACCGGTTGCTGTCGATTTCAACCGATATTTCCTGATTATTTTGATATGCATTGTTTGAAAAATAAACGTTATTTAATATAACCGTGTTGGGTATTGTGCTGTTCGATTAATAGAATACTCTTCAGTGATAACTAATAATATACGTCAAAGATCATCAAAATCAGTAAATTTGGCTGAATGTGTGTTAAAATTCTTGACTAAAACAGACTTAATTGATAAGTTTATGGCGATAAAAGAAGGTGTTTATGACTAATAATTCATCATTTAAGGCTTTAAAAATTACCGACCGCGTATATTGGGTAGGGGCAATTGACTGGGATGTTCGTGATTTTCATGGTTATACCACCAGTCACGGGACAACTTATAATGCTTTTTTAATTACCGGCGAGAAAAATATTCTTATAGATACGGTTAAAAAGCAGTTTAGCAGTGAAATGATGGGAAGAATAGCATCAGTGATTCCGGTGGAATCGGTTGATATTATCATCAGTAACCATGCGGAAATGGATCATAGTGGGTCGCTACCAGAAGCGATAAAAACTATGAATCCGGAGATTGTTTACGCGTCAAACTTTGGCGTTAAGACATTAAATGACCATTTTCACCTGAATACTCCTATTACCGGGGTTAAGGATGGCGAGACAATTACAATCGGTGACGCAGTGATAACCTTTGCTGAGACCCGTATGTTGCATTGGCCGGATAGTATGGTGTCGTATCTGCATGGTGATGGTATCCTGTTTTCCAATGACGCGTTTGGCATGCACCTGGCATCATCCGAACGTTTTGCGGACGAAATTGAGCCATCTTTGTTGCATTATGAAGCAAAAGCGTATTATGCCAATATTTTGCTACCATTCAGCCATCTTATTAAAAAAGCGATTGATAAAATTACTGATTTGAATGTATCTATTAAATATATTTGTTGCGACCATGGACCCATGTGGCGCAATGAAGACGTGACAACCCCTATAAAAAATTATCTTAAGTGGTCAGAACAAAAACGCAATAATAATGTTGTGGTATTGTATGACACCATGTGGAACAGCACCGCAATGATGGCGGAAGCCATTGTGGATGGATTAATTAGTGGTGGTGCCTGTGCAAAGGTGATGCCACTTCGGTCGTTTCATCGCAGTGATGTCGCGACAGAGATACTGGATGCCGGCGCCTTGCTGGTTGGGTCACCGACATTAAACAATGGGTTATATCCTACCCTGGCAGATGTGTTGACTTACCTTAAAGGGCTTAAACCAAAGAATCTGAAAGGGGCAGCGTTTGGCAGTTTTGGCTGGAGTGGTGAGGCAACCGGAATAATATCTGAGATATTAGCAGAAATGGGCATTGAACAGATTACAGAACCGGTTAAAATTAAGTATGTCCCGACCGCTGAAACACTTACGTTATGCCGTGAATTTGGTATAAAAGTAGCAGAATCAATCCGTTAACATCTAAAAGTTTTGAAGAAATATTGAATACACAACAGGCAGGATAAACTATATTATCCTGCCTGTTGTGTAATAATGTCAGAATTTCCGCTAAAGGTCACTTCGGCAGGCTCAGTGACCGATAGAACTCACGGTCACTGAGCCTGTCGAAGTGATCACATCTGAACACTGAACACTGAAAAATCATCCAATTTATTTGGTTTCAGGTTTTGTCACCTCTATCGGTATTGCCGGGAATACACCCGCGGATACTCTCTGTTTTTTCGTAGTACCTGTTTTTTTGTCCGGCACATCTACATCAATAAATACTTCCGCGATTAAATTGTCTATTGTGCCGGGGTGTTTATCAATTGCGGCAAATGTTAATACTATCCCTTCCGGACTATTTTGCGCGTTTTTCAGGATAATTCCCGTCGGTGGTTCGCTAAGTTCAATATGAACAGGTATTAACGGACTAATTGGTGGTTGTATATTTATTGTCGTTTTCGCGGTTCCACCGGATGGTATAATCAAGCGTTCTTTATTAACCAGGGTGATAACAGGCATTTTACGTCCACCGGCAACTAAAACTTCCAGATTTGTTGCCGGCACCAGATGAGTATACGCAAATGCCTGCATCATTTTATCCACAGCCACTACCGGTCTGGTTATGGTTTTATCACCTACCACTGCGCGTCCTTCCATTATTAAATTTACAGGTAGCTCCATTTTTTTCTCAGGTGCTTTCAGGGTTATACGTATGTTTTCTTTCCCCCTAGGTATAATGCCGCCATCAATGACAAAACCTGCCGGAGCGTCTTTTAAAACAACTTCAATGTCGCCATCCCACCCGTCTTTGCGAATTGCTGACACAGAAATTATTGCCGGTCGACCCGGTGGCACATTTATACATGATGGCGAGATGAATAGCGCAAAGTCCGGCAGAGGAGTACTGACCCGTAATGAATAGGTAAATAAATCCCCGCCATGATGTTGGGTGTCGCATACCCACAGGAAAAATGTCCCGGTTGCCGGTAACTTAACAGTTAAATACGAATCAGCATGTTGAGTTAACAGTCCCAAATCCCTGCATTCAAAATCATCATTGAAGGATATAACTTTGCCGTTTGCGTCCAATAATTGTAAAAATGAATCAAGCTGAGAACCATACCGACGTGCGGATATTGCTGCCGTTATTGTATCGCCTGCTTTTCCGGTAAATTTATAATAATCGGCATCGTTATCGCTTGATATGCAACCGTTTATAACCAGTGGGATAGTTATATTCTGTGCTTTTTCGATACTATTATTGGGTTCTGTCTCAGCTAACCGTGGTAAATCGGTGAACTGCAAATCAGTAACCGGTGGTTTAACCGGCAAGCCCCAATCCGCCGGATAATTGCTCATTGACATGCCGCATCGGCTGCCGGTGGGGAACAATACCTGCATAACCGGTTGTTCCGCTATATAAATTCTATAGACAAAATCCCATCGTCCCCGGTAAATGGAATCACGGAACTTTATGATATATATGCCATCCGCAGGTACGTTAAAATACAATATCGGGTCAGGGTCGAATCCGTTGTCATCGTTAAATGCCAATTCATTTCCGTTTGCATCGTTGATTGCCAGTATCCCCTGAATCCAACCGGGAACCCCGTCAGCAATATATGGTATCAAATTGCGTGCCTGGGCAGAAATCACCAGTTTTTGTCCGGCTTTCATCTGTACTGTGTATTTATCCACTTCCCCGGGCATTATTTGGCCGTTAATTATTGTTGGTACATTCAACACCGGTGGCGTTTCTGGTTTTGGTTCATATTCACCAGGTTCACTAATTTCCGGAATATCGCCAACCTGAAATATCATTGGGTTGGTTAAACCACCCTGGTTTGACCGCAAACGCATCTCATGATTACCGATTGCTGTTGTGGCATCAATGGTTACATCTATTATCGCGATTTCATCCATCGGCGCTTTTGGTCGTTTTTGTCGGTTAAGATATTTATCAACAATGACCGCTAATTCTTTTATTGTCATCTGGTCAAGATTGCGCAAATCAGGAAGATCCGGTAATTGCACTTTTACCGGTTCTGGCGTTGTCACCGGTGGATTAGCGGGTGTGGTTACGGGTGTATTTGGTGCTACCGGGGTTGCAGTTGTGACAGGTGCAGTTGTAACTGCGGGTGGTATAATGGCAACTGGTTTTTTACCGGCTTTCATTTCATTTATTCTTATTTTTCTTATTTCTTCAATGCGTTTCCGCAACTCTTCTTCCTGCAAAATATTCAATTTTCCGTTTGCAGGTGTATAGTCTGATAATGTTGCGGATATTCCGGTGCCGGTGAAGGTTATCGCTGTTATACCACGCAGTCGTTGTCCGGCGACTTTCACCTGGAATTTTGTCCCCTGTTGCCCACCTGCCGGATAAATATAGGCGATATATGGTTCATTTGCTGCCTGTAATATTGTAACAAAGGCAGTTATCAGTATTATAAAAGTTAAAAATTTCATATTTATGCTCCCAACCTACATTATCTCTTTCAATCGGCCACTGCCGGGTTTATTATCTGTTGATGGCATAACCTTCAGGTCTAATCCACGGTCATTTGGCAATTTTGCGTCAGGGTCAATCCCTAACCTTTCCATAATACTGCCGATTAAGTCACGTGGGTAAACCGGTCGTTCCGCCACTTTTTCGCCTTTTGCGTCTGACGCGCCGACTACTTTTCCACCCTGGAATCCACCTCCGGCAAGGACAACTGAAAAAACATTGCCATAATGGCTTCGTCCGCCATTCCAAGGTGCTTCCCATGATACTTTTGGTGTTCTGCCAAACTCGCCACCCCACCAGACAATGGTAGTATCCAGCAGTTTTTTGTCTGCCAAATCCTGCAGTAATGCCGACATGCCACGGTCTAAATCCGGCAATTTCTGTTTCATAGCTTCAAAATGTTGTTTGTGAGTATCCCATCCGCCATAATTTATAGTTATGTAAGGCACACCACTTTCAACTAATCGCCGTGCCACAAGGCATGACTGGCCAAACTTTGTCCTGCCGTATTTATCCCGCGTTTCGTCTGACTCCTGTGTCAGGTCAAATACTTTGCGGGCATCACCCAAAATCAAATCGTAGGCTTTTTCCTCACATTTATTCGCGGTTTTAAAATCAGCATTGTCAGGTACAGCATTACCCAATGTATCAAGGTCATGCATCAGGGTCCGGCGACTTTTTTGCCTGTCATCCGGTATTCCTATTATTCCTTCTACAGTAAATGGAGTTCTGCTGGGGTCACCACCGGTTATGAATGGCTTGTATTTTGGCCCTAAAAAACCTTCCTCAGCAAATCGTCCCTGTCCTTCGGTCAGCACAATATATGGTGGAATTTGTCCTTTATAACCATAATCATATCCTTTAAAGCAGGATACAATCGCCCCGGCAGACGGGTAAACTAATCCAACCCCGGGTTCATGCCCGGTTTGCATCATAAATGCTGCTGTTTCGTGAGAACCTGAACCATGGGTCATACTGCGTATTATGGAATATTTGTCTGCCTGTTGTGCCAATAACGGCAACAATTCGCATATTTTTATCCCTTCAACATTCGTCTGTATTGGTGTTTTCAATGGCCCGGTATAGTCATAACCCGCGTCTGGTTTTGGGTCAAATGTATCCAAATGAGACGGTCCACCCCACATCCAAATTTGTATCACCGCTTTGGCGTTTGGCTTCTTTTGTGGTGTTTCTGTTGCTGGCGCAGGTGCCTGTGCAAACGCTACAGCGCTTATGGTCAGTAATATTGGTATTATCAGTGGTTTTAATGAAAATTTCATGATTTTTTCCTTATCTTAGTGTTTATATAAAAACTCTTTGCTGTTTATTATCGCCCACGCCAGGTCGCTTTGTGCCTGTCTGGTTTGTAATCCTGGCGTTTGGAAATATTTTTCTGCGGTTGCCATTTCTGCTGGGGTAGGGAATCTTGTTAATAACGGCAGGTATATCCATCGAATTATCGCCTGTTTATTACCCTTTGCCATCGAATTAACCGCCAGCAAACGGGGAGAATTATCGATTCGTCGTTGAATATCTGATGAATTTAGCAGATAAAGCGCCTGGTCTTCAGATGGGTGATTATTTCTTTCAGATTCCATGCCGGTATCACGTGTGGGACGTCCGAACTTCATCAGGAATGTGCTGGTTATGCTACCATCTGCCAATGCTATTGAATGGTTTTCTTTTGGTATATATGTAAATGGTTCCGGTATAGCACTGGTATAACTTTCGCCGTTGCCGCCTACCCAGCATAACGCGTCTATCAACACTTCGGCATCAAGTCTTCTTATGCTATAGTGGGCAAATTGAACGCTATCATTCGCGGTATCGTTATGCGGTATGGATGATTGCTGATATGTGCGGGAGTTTAATATTAGCCGATAAAGTTGGCGGATATCATATTTAGACTTTATAAATTCAGCTTCCAGCATTGCCAATGTTTCCGCGCTTGCCGGTGGGTTATCAGGGCGAATATCATCCGGTTCGTTAATAATTCCACGGCCCATTGTCCATGCCCATACCCGGTTTACTATATTGCGGGCAAACCATTTGTTACCGGGAGCAAGTAGCCAATCAGCAAAAATAAGGCGCGGGTCACTGTTGGCGGCGATTGTCGCCGGTGTGCCATCCGGGAATTTTGTTTGTGCCGCGTCTGTAATTGCCGGGTTCAGATAAACTATCTCTTCTTTCCACTCTCCGGTTTTCTTATATGCGATTCGCGAGAAAAACGCGGTCATATCTTTTTGCTGTTGTTCCGGCCATTTTTCAAAACGTGTTCCCATAAAATTAAGCGCAACGGTTTTGGCAATCGTTACAGGGTCTTTGCTGGGAACCGCGCGGTAAAAGTTTGCCGCCGGCACACGAAAATTGCTACCACTGCTGGTAAGCAGTTCGCGGACAAACTGGTCATACGGCATATTTTTCTTTATCGCGTCGCGTATCCAGTGGTGGTAAGCCTGTACCGCGTTTGGCCACAGGTTTATGGGAAATTCCGACTTCACCCGCAGCAAATCACACCATCGCAATGTTAAATAGTCAGCAAACTCTTCTCTTTGAAACAAAGATTCAATCAAGGCTGTGCGTTTGTTAGGGTTCGTATCTTTAATAAAACTGTCAACTTCTTTAAAGTTTGGCAATGTTCCTATCATATCCAGGTATACACGCCGCATAAAAACTTCATCGCTGCAGGAATTCCGCATTTTAATCCCAGCTTTTGTCAGTGCGTCCTCAACTTTACTATCGACAATATTCCCGGGGATTGACCATTTATCCGTCTCGTAAGGTTTTATAACATCCTGGTTTTGCGCGTTTAATAATGTTGAACAATTAATAAGTAAAATGAAGATTATTATTTGCCAGATGTGTCTATTCATCAGTTGTCCTTTCTCATTGGGTTTTTACATAGTAAGTTATTCCATGAAAAACAGTACAATGAAACGAAAAAAATATCAGATTAATATGCTTTATTATACCTTATTTTTTATCTAATAGTTGCATATCTTTAAATAGACTTGTCCGCAAATAATAAGTGAGTAGATTTTGTGGCTATTTTTCAGT
>CAZNLA010000257.1:0-7744 GCA_964573385.1 uncultured bacterium | reverse complement strand
CTTTTTCTAATCGTGTCATACCGGCTGCAAATTTTGTTACTACGCTATCCGGAGTAATTTCAACATCCTGCAATAATTTATAACCATCCGGATAAATTACTCCCGGATACATATTAGTAGAAAGTTGATATGTTGATGCGCCGGTTGATATTTTTTCTTCCATTTTGGCAACTAACAATGTTCTTTGTGCCGGTGGTTTTAATGCCGCAACCAACAATCCATGGTAACGGCGGGTATTCATACCACAAAAAGATGATGACGCGTAACCACCCAAACCATTAGTCAGCAACCACTCGCGTTCCATTGCGACTTCCAGATCAAACGGACCGGTGAAGTCCAACGTCAAACCACTTACATTTTTCGTATTCATTTTTTATCCTCCCGGCATTCCTGCCAGATATCCATCTATTTCGGCATCACCCGATAACACACCTATTTTTACACTGTACTGGCGCGAATCGCCGGGTTCCAGCATTACTAACCTGCCGGCATCACGATCAACAGACCTACCCTCAACATGACAATTTGATGGTTCTAACCCTACCACATAATCACCGAATCCCATCTGTTTCCATTCAGTAAAACAGGGAAGAGTCGTTTTATCATATTCCACATATGCTGCCATACCATTACGTAACATGGAATTCAACAAAACTACCCTTGCAACATGTGATGAATCTGCCAGAATATCATGGTAAAAACATCGTTCTTTATAATTCGCGGTTGGGTCACAAAAGTTATGTGCTTCGTGTAATCCTGTTGCGGCATGTTCATCACGCGGGGTTATTGAATTAACCGGAGCAATTATCCTGGTATCCGCAGATAATAGCGGATGACCAAAGTTAATATGATAAAGCATCATATGCGGATGAGTCGCGGCACCAGTATTAATTACCTCATCATTTATGCTGATGATATTGCTCCCCAGCATAACGTGAATGGTACGCGTCATGCGGAATCTGTACCCGAATATTACACCTTCTGTAATAGTGCCACGTATAAAAAAGTGCAGGTCATCACCGCGCCAAACACTCCAATGCCCTAATTCATCTGCCGGAAGATGACTGACACGACCATGCAACCCGTATTCTGTTCCCTCATCTATCTCCGGCGCGCCTGCGTATTCCAACCCACAGGTAGTAATTAAACCACCGGGAAAACTGCGTAACCACCCCAAACCATGCGGGTCATAATTAGTAGGATGTGCCTGACCACTGCAGGAATGCCATGATAAAGACATGCCATTATATGACGCACGGGTGATATCAAGTGCCCTGTCAGTTAATACAGTAAATGATAAGCCGCCACCAGTATCTACCTCAAATGCCCTGACACCATTACCTCTGCCAGACGCCAGGACAACAGGACGAATACCACCAAACTGGATGGTATCACCACAAAAACCTTCTATTTCCCGCCGGGAATATTCTCTGCCGAAAATCTTCGCCATCTTTTTTATCACCTCATATTAATATCTTACAGGACTTTCGCTTTAGGTTACTGCGTTTATCGAAGTGACATTAAGCGAAAGTTTATTAATTAATTTCCCTGCCGGTTTATATACAACCTTTTTTAGGGGTTAAAACCCGAGATTATTCAATGTTCAGGTTGTATCTAATTATACCGTTTACATGTTTCCGTCATGTATCATTCATTACAGGACTTTCGCTTCAGGTCACTTCGACAGTCTCAGCGACCTTTTTAAGCAAAATTACCCTTATGAGCGAAAGTCATGTCATTATTAGACTAGTCCGCGCTTAACCCTACCGAGTCTGATTTTGCTATAAATAATGATTCCGCGTCCCATATTTTTTCCGCATATTCCGAAATTGACCTGTCACTGGAGAATTTACCGCATCTGGCACTATTCAATATCGACATTTTAGTCCATTTAAATTGATCTCTATATATTTCATCAACCTTATCCTGTGCCTGCATATAGCTTTCAAAATCGGCCGCTATAAGATATTCATCGTACCGGGTGACATGGTCATATATCGATCTGAACAGATTCGAATCTCCCGGACTAAAAAAGTCACATTCAATTAATCTCAATACATTTTGCAATTTTACTGACTTAGCAATATACGTCGCCGGGTCATAACCTTTGGCTTTTAAATCCGCTACTTCATTGGCTAACAAACCGAAAATGAATATATTCTCTTTACCAACTTCTTCCATAATTTCAATATTCGCGCCATCCATGGTGCCAATGGTTATGGCACCATTCAGTGCAAATTTCATATTACCTGTTCCGCTAGCCTCTTTACCGGCAGTTGATATCTGTTCAGATAATGTCGCGGCAGGAATCAGGTCTTCCGCCAGAGAGACACGATAATTCGGCATAAATGCTACCTGCAATTTATCATGTACCTGTGGATCATTATTTATCATATCCGCAATACGGTTAACAAATAGAATAATATTTTTAGCCATCCAATATCCCGGTGCCGCCTTGCCACCTATAATACAGGTACGGGGTACAAAATCTCCATCCGGATTGTTTTTTATATCCAAATATCGCGCCACAATGAATAACGCGAATAATAATTGGCGTTTGTATTCGTGAATTCGTTTTACCTGTACATCAATAATTGCATTGGGTGGCACAATAATATTGTGTTCATCATACAATCTTTTTATTAATGGCGCACTGCAATGTCTGCGCGCGATTCTCCATACTTCATGAAAAGCGGCATCATCCGCATACTCTTCCAGCTTTTTCAATTCAGACAAATTGCTTATCCATCCGGTGCCAATAGTATCAGATATTACACCACTGAGGCATTTATTCGCTTTACGTATCCATCGGCGTGGAGTTACACCATTAGTAATATTGATAAATTTATCCGGCCAAAAATCCGCAAAATCCTTTAATACTGTCTCTTTTAACAACTGTGTATGCAATTCGGCAACACCATTTACTTTATGGCTGCCAACACATGCCAAATACGCCATTCGCACCCGTTTAACCCCTTCTTCAGAGATAATCGACATCCGTCGTAATCTTTCTACATCACCCGGATATTTCCGCGATACTTCCTGAAGGAAATAATAGTTGATGAGATAAATAATCTCCATATGCCGCGGTAACAGGAACTCCAACATATCTGTCGGCCATTCTTCAAGTGCTTCCGGCAATACAGTGTGGTTTGTATAACCAAAAGTTCGTTTGGTTATATCCCACGCGATATCCCATGTCAGTTCTTCTTCATCCACTAATATCCGCATCAATTCCGGTATAGCCAATGACGGGTGGGTGTCATTTAACTGTATTGCCACATGTTCCGGAAAAGTAATCCATGCTGTCATATTGTCCGACTTAAAACGTCGAATAATATCACGGATGCTGGCGCTAACAAGAAAATATTCCTGTTTCAATCGCAACTCTTTACCCACAAAGAAATGGTCATTGGGGTATAAAACCTTTGATATATTTTCTGACATTACCTGGTGCTGACTGGCAGACATATAATCACCGGTGTTAAAATATTCCAGATTAAATTCTGCCGGTGACTGTGCCGTCCATAACCTCAGGGTATTTACATTTTGCCGGTCATATCCGGGGATTGGCATATCAAAGGCAACCGCTTCCACCTGGTCATTCGTGTTCCATACCGATGATTTCTTCGGGTCATTTTCATAATGTACCGGCCTTATTACATTGCCATGCAGTTTAATTTTGAAAGTAAATTCCGGTCTTTCTATCTCCCACGGGTTTGGCATTTTCAACCAATTATCCGGTTCTTCCACCTGCCGTCCATCAGTTATTTTCTGGTTAAACAGACCATAGTTATAACGAATACCATACCCGACTGCCGGGATACCCATTGTCGCCATGCTATCTAAAAAGCATGCCGCCAATCGTCCAAGGCCACCGTTACCCAAACCGGCGTCAAATTCGGATTCTACTATCTCATTAAAATCCATACCGAGTTCGGTTAATGCTTCTTTAAAGGCATCATATAGACCCAGATTAATTAAACTGTTGGATAACGAACGACCGAGTAAAAACTCCATTGAAATATAATACACCCGTTTAGGATTGGTATGGTGGTATTGCTGTTGGGTATTAATCCAGCGTTCCAATACCCTTTCCTGCACAGCATACGCGGTTGCCAGAAAACGATCATAAAGGGTAGCGCTGTATGAATCCTTCGCCAAACGATATTCAAGATTGCTAAGGATAGATGTTTTTATTGATTCGACATCATTCCCTTTATTATTCAAATGCCACTGTTTCTCACCGTTTGTCATAAATATTTCCTTATCCCAGAATGAATCTACTGGTAATTGCATTAATTTACATCTATTCTACCACTATTTTGTTGAATTTATATTAAATTTGCATTTTAATTAAAAAAATTAATTAGCATCTTTTAAATGCCTTCGGCAAATGATAGAATTTTGCGTATTGATTTGGTATAGTATTATCAACATACCTAACGGCGGTGATATAAAAAATGGTTGAAAAGTTTGAGATAGATAGTTCGGTATCCAAAGAGGAAGTGTTAAAAGAGTTCCAGGCGTTGGATGTCGTTTCTCAGCATGAAGGCGCGGTTGAATCAATGGCGGAACGCGTCGCCCGGGCAAAAGATAAAAACAAAATGCCATTGGTAATGGTCATTATGATTGCGCTTACAAGCCTTGTTGTTGTTGGCATTTTAGCTGTTATCATCTCAAAATACGCAGGTAATATAACAAAAGTTGAAGGCGTAAAAGTTCCGTCAGTAGTAGGAAAAACAGTATCTGCTGCCCGACAAATGATAAATGATGCCGATTTACGCCCGGTGGAAAATACCATTAAATCCAACCAGCCAAAAGGTATAGTGGTAAGCACCAAACCGGAAGCAAATACTGAAATGAAAAAAGGAAGCACCGTAACCATGGATGTATCCGGCGGTAAATGATGCGGGGAATAGAATAACCGTATCGATTAACACAACTACCCGGGAGTATTGCCATTAATGATAAACATGCTTAAAATAGTCTTTTTTACAGGTTCAGCAATCGGTCACTGAGCAATAAAAGTGACATTAAGCGAATGTATTATTTTTATCTGATTCCGCCAGGAACATTTGCAGGTAAGGGACCATTCCCATTGCATATTTCATTGCCCCAAAATCACTGAGATGTAACAGGTCTGCTCTTAAATAATATGGGTCATCAATAATATCCAGGCCATTAATTAAAAACAGTTGATTGTCACCCGCGGATTTCATTGACTGGCATTGTTGTGTTATTAGAGTACGAATTTCTTGAATATTTTTTGCCTTTTTCCCGGTATCAAACATACAGAATATTGGAGTACATACAACAATCGGGGTCACCGGATGGGTGTTACGGATAATTTTTATATATTTATTAAATCGATTCTCAAAACCATTAAACTCTTCTGCTTCTAAACAATTGACCCCAATGTACAAAGACAACAAATCATAATCATTACGTGAGGCGATGTATTCGGCCATTACAATTTCCGCTTTGCCATAACTGCCAATGCCTAAATTAGTCGGTACAATATTCAGCATGCGCGCGGTTATATCTACCCATGTGCAAGACGGGGTGGATACATTGGAACCCTGGGTGATGGAATCACCATGTATTAACCATTTCCGGCCGGGTTGTCCAGTTACATCACTATAATCATAAGGTTTAAAATCCGCTATTAATTCCGCATCATCATTAACTGCTACGCTGATTATTTCCAACGCGCAGTGGGTGGGGAATAACAGACGTACCGGATATTGGCTACAATAATTATTTTCGATATCAAAAGATATTGTCTGAACATCTGCAGAATGCGGATTAATATTCCATGTGGGCAACATTTTGTGTGGACCACTGAATAATTCAGCAACAACACCATACATATCAGAATCCAGCAAACGAATATCAATATCTAATTTTGACAATCGTCCCTTTATTTGCATCTCTATGCCTGCGGTCATCCGGGCGATTCTTGCCATATCACCAAAATTATTTAATGCCGCAGTCGGAAAACGTTGCGGGATAACACCGGAAATTCCTGTGCCCATTTCTGCAACATGTTCCCATTTAATATATGGACCATTTAATTTTAATTGTTTCATTTAACTATTCAACCTTCAGTATTCATCCATGTTATGGAACGATACGATTGTAACATTTTAAGATTTATTGTCAATGGGTTAATCAAACAAAACCATCATTTATTCACAGAAAAATGGGCAACCACAAGTGATTGCCCATACGAAAACAGGGACCTACAGTTAAAATCGGGTTATAATTATTCAACAAATTTTAATGATGCTGAATTAATACAATACCGTTTACCATCCGGTTTTGGACCATCATCAAATAAATGCCCCAGATGCGCGCCACAAACCGGACAACGCACTTCAACACGTGTCATATTATGACTGTTGTCGGTGAGTGTTATTACATTTTCAGGTGCTGCCGGCCTGGTAAAACTTGGCCAACCGGTACCGGAATCGAACTTATTCTCCGATACAAATAAGTCATTGTCGCAACCTATACATTTATAAACACCTTTCTTGTGATTATCCCAAAAACTATTATCAAACGGTGGTTCGGTACCTTGTTTACGCGCAACCTGGTAACTCAATTTTCCCAACTTATTTAACCACTCATCATCTGTCATTTTAACCTGTTTTACAGTAATAATCTCTTTCTTTGCCAAACTAAAAACATGTATTTCATCCTTTAATTTAACATCTTCAGATTTTATGCCGGTAGGTATTGCACACGCATAAGCCTTACAGGATATGCCATGTTTTTCGTCATATTTCTGATGATATTCTTCTGCTTCATAAAATATTTTTGCCGGCAATATTTCAGTCGTAATTGGATTCAAAAACTTTTTAAGTTTACCCAATTCAACTTTCATTTTTTCTGCTTCTTCTTTTTGAGCATCAGATGTATAAAAAACCACAGATTTATATTGGGGTTTAAATCGTATTGTCGGGTCATGACTACCCCAAAATCTATTTAACAGGTCATAATAGGTTATAATTTTCGGGTCAAATGTAACTTCAACAACCTCAGTATGCCCGGTTTTGCCACCACAAACCTGCACATAATCCGGATCAACTGTTGTACCACCGGAATATCCGACGCGTGTCGCGACTACTCCATGCACATTTTGAAAATCATTTTCAGCACCCCAAAAACAACCCATTCCAAATACAGCTTTTTCCATATCTTTTCCTTTCGCGTCTGCAGGTGTAACTGTCTTTTTTTGACTGAATATTAAAACAACAGCAATCACCACCAACGCTGATATCAACAAAATCTTAACCATGGTAATACCTCCTTTGAAATAAGTATTACAACATTGTTATCCCCTATGGATAGTGCAGTCAAACTTTTTTTAGGGAAATAGGTGTTAGGGAATAGGTTCTTAGGTATTAGGTATTAGGTTCTTAGGAACGAAATCCATATAAATAATGTAAGTATTTTTACAAATGTCATTTAACTTGTAATCGATATAGAATCGATTTCTACCGGTTTCAATATCTATTTGCCACGGAGTTACGACTTTATAAACGCACCTCTTCGAGGCGCAGACAATGTTATGTTTTAATCCCCAGGCTTGCGCCTGGGGTTACCCATTAAAATGCCTTTACAAGGCATAAACATTTTTTAAATCCTGACTTTTTTGTACGGATTCGTTACTAACTACCTATACCCTAACCCAAATAAATTGGACAAGTTTTCAGTCGAGTAGAGAGCTCCATACTTT
>CAZNLA010000256.1:0-7765 GCA_964573385.1 uncultured bacterium | reverse complement strand
AATCCCGACCCCAGCGGGGTCGAATATTTATAGAATTTAGTAGATTATAGATACCGACCCCAGTGGGGTCGCATATAAATACCTACAAATGTATCATAATTCATTCAAACCACTCAAATAAATATTCTTCTTTAAAATTAATCTCATTTGTTTTTAAGAAATCGATATATTCTTCTTTAAATGTCTTTTTATGATGATGCTCTTTTTGCTTATTTATATATTTAACGACATTATCTATTTGATTGTGACTATATGAAAATGCACCATAACCCTCTTGCCAACCGAATTTGTAATGAATAAATTGTTTATCATTAATAAATCCATTTGTAGATTTTTTGATTTCTCTGATTAAATCTGCCAAATTGCATGTCGGTTTCATACCAATAAACAAATGAATATGATCCGGCATTCCGTTGACCGCAATCATTTTCTGGTCTTTTGCCTGTACAACACCGGTAATATATTTATATAATTCATCTTCCCACGATGGGTCAATTAATGCAAAACGATTTTGTACAGCAAAGACAATCTGGATGTATATTTGTGTAAATGTGTTTGCCATAATTTTCTCCTTGTTTTAATTTGTAAAATTGTTTTTATGTATATTCGACCCCGCTGGGGTCGGGTCTTTTTTTAAATGCAAATTCTATAAATATTTGACCCCATCCGGGGTCATTTTGATCTAAAAACATCTACAAAACCCCTCGAATTCGAGGTATTTAGATTTAATCATTTATACGAGATTTGATTAAAATTTATTAGATAGTAATCATCCATGACCCCAGCGGGGTCACATATTTATAAAATTCATTTCGTTATAGATTCCGACCCCAGCGGGGTCGCATATAATCGGACGCTGTGTATAAATCTATATTCGACCCCGCTGGGGTCGGGTCTTTTTTTGATTCATATTCTATAAATATTTGACCCCATCCGGGGTCATTTCTTCGATTAAATCAAATACTAATGTTAGCAATCAACTTACAATTAACATCAATCCATGACCCCAACGGGGTCACATATTTATAGAATTTATTTCGTTATAGATACCGACCCCAGAGGGGTCGCATATAATCGGCAGTTGCGTATAGTTATATTCAACAAAATATCCTGTATATCCTGTTCATCCATGTTAATTAATAAACTGATTTATCGGAATGTAATCTTTTACGTATTCGGGGATTATTTTGCGGTATTTTTCCGGTACTGCTCTATAATCCTGGCTGGAAAAGACCGGGTTAGTTGCTAAATCGGTAAATTGCTTGCTTTCTATTATATGGCGCAAATGGTCGCTTGTTATATAGGCCTTGAAATATGTTTTTATAGCGGGCATTGCTTCAATGTTATCAATTTTATAATCATTAATAAATTTGGCAAATTCTTCTTCCAGCAATTCGTCTTTGCTCTTGAATTTTGGTATCATTTTAAATATCTTCTCTAATATTTCGCGCAGGGTAACACGTCGGTCAACTTCTACTGCCTGGCGTAACTTAGCAAGATTGTAATATTCTTCTGGTTTGTCAAATATTTCCTTGTTTACGTAATCAATTACCACATCCCATTTACCTGCTTCAATGGCATCTGCAATATGTGGGTCATTCCGCATTGTCTCTTCAAATTTTTCAAAGAACATTCGGTCAATCTTCATACCATTGGTGCCGATAACTTCTTCTTTTAAATCAGCAAGAAGATCATCGCCAGCATAGATAAATGCACCGGGTGTTCCTGGTGGTGGATTTGGATCTGCACTGCTTTTCTTGCCAGTTGTTGGCAGTTTCAGTACCTGGTCGTATTTAAATTCATGTTCAAAATATTCACAATTAGCAAAAAAATCGAATAACTTAAATGCGGTCTTTTGCGGTTGTTTTACCAAACCTTTTTGACTTTCATTCAATAACTCTTCAAGAAAATTATGCCGGCGGGTACCGCGTCCTTTAATCTGGATAAAATCGGTTGGCGAAAATATTGGACGGAACAAGCCGAGATTAAGGATATCCGGGCAATCGTAACCGGTGGTCATCATGCCTACCGTAACGCATACCCGCGCCTTGCTGGTTTTATATTCTGGTATAAAATTAGCAGAACCCAACAGGTTATTATTGGTGAAATTAATGGTGAATTGCTGCGCATCGGGTATCTGCGAGGTAACCTGTACGGCAAAGTCTGACTGATATTTGCCGGGATAGATGCGGTCAGCCATTTGATTTAATAGTTGAGTTATTTTAGTCGCATGGTGCTGGCTGACGGTAAAAATGATAGATTTGCCAATTTCCCCGCTAATGGAATCGCGCAAAGCGTTTTCCATGAAGGTTTTGCAAAGGACAATATTAGTAGGCTCTGAAAAAAACCGTTTTTCAAACTCTCGCTTTTTAAATGTTTCTTGTTTATCTTCACCCTCATCATCGGTAAACGATGCAATATATCCCAATGAAGATAATAATTCAGTGGTAATATCAGTGCGGGCATCAACCACGGTGGGATTTATCAGGAACCCATCTTTCACCCCGTCCAACAGTGAATATCGATAAGTAGGTTCACTTTTTTCACAGCCAAAAGTTCGGTAAGTATCAAGCAACAACCGGCGTTCCGCTTCTCGCGGGTCGCGGGTTGTCGGGTTGGTTTTATCAAACCGTTTCAGGTAATCGCGTGGTGTCGCTGTTAGTCCCAGTTTGTAACCAATGAAATAATCAAATACCGCACGGGCATTGCCACCAATAGAACGGTGAGCTTCGTCAGATATTACCAAATCAAAATCAGTCGGTGAAAAAAGACGTTGATATTTGTTATTGAATAATAACGATTGCACTGTGGTAACGACAACTTCCGCATGGTGCCAATCGTCGCGGTTTTCCTTGTAGATTGCCGTGGAACAATCAGCAGATAACAAAGCGGAGAATGCTTTCTTTGCCTGGTCTTCCAGCTCCAACCTGTCCACCAGAAACAGCACTCGCCGGGCATTGCCGGTACGGAGAAACAGTTTAATGATGGCAGCAGCAGTCAGAGTCTTACCCGTTCCCGTCGCCATTTCAAATAAAAATCTATCTTTCCCATCTTTAACAGCTTTTTGCAGGGCATGAATGGCCTTTAATTGATATGGACGCAGAAAACGGAGTTTATTGTTTTCAATGTAACCAGGACGCTCATTTTCATTTTTCCACGCCGCTTCTGACAAATAATTTGGTTTCTGGGTTAATACGATATAATCGTCATTTACCATTTCATCAATTAGTCGTTGCGGATTGGGGGTAACCTGTTTGTAGCCAGTTACTGATTCTGGCGTGGGAAATGTGGTTATTATATTGGGACTACCCCGTTCTAAATCCCAAAAATAATGCAGGTTGCCATTAGAAAGGATGATAAAGCGGCAATTTTGAGATTTTGCATATTTTCTCGCCTGTTCTTTTCCAACAAGCGGTTCTTTATCTTCTGATTTAGCTTCTAATACAATGAGTGGAAAACCCTTATTATCTAATAATAAAAAGTCAATATAACCTTTACTCGTTTTTTCAAAGTCATTACCAAATGCGTTGATATCAGTTATTTTGAGATTAACACCAGGTTCGAGGATAATATTAGCAGGCAAATTTCCATCCGGTAAAAAACGCCAACCAGATGCTTCGAGCAATTTATTTATCTTTATTCGCGCTGCCGCTTCTTTATTTCCCATTAAAAATCCAATCAATTGATATTTTTCTAATCATAACCATTGAATATATTATGAATAAGAGTATTAAACTTGTCAATTTTTTAACTATTCAATAGATTCGGAATACACATTGAACATTGATAATTCTATAACGAATTAAACGAATTCCTATTTATTTTTCATATTAATTATTGCCAACAAGAAATAATTCTATTTTTAAATAAAATTTAATGTAAATTTTACAATTATTGGAATTTATCTTATTGACATACACGCTAAAATATTATAAAATAAGGTATTGTAGTTAGCGTGAACTACGAAATACGTTAAAAGGATCGGGTTATGAGATTAAATTTATCACGTCGGGGCTTCACATTAATTGAACTTTTGGTAGTGATTGCCATTATTGCAATTTTGGCTGCCATATTGTTTCCGGTATTTGCGCGGGCACGTGAAAAAGCACGGCAGACTACCTGTACCAGTAACCAACGGCAGATTGCTGTTGCGGTTGGGATGTATGCGCAGGATAACAGCGAGTCTTTTTTCCCTTCAGATTCTGCGGCATGGAACTCTTATCTGACAAAATATGCTGAGGGTGGAGTTTATGATTGCCCTACTTCATCATTTAAAGGTACCAGTGGAATGCCGGATTACGGTTTTAATCATCAGTTATATGGCGCGACAGTAAGTGGAATATCAAACCCATCTGCCACGGTGATGCTGGCTGATTTTATTAATTCCGCAGGTGCCGCAAATACAGACATTACCAGTTGGACTGGCCAGGCGGATTGCCGCCATTCCGGTTCGTTAATTCTGGCATGTGTGGATGGCCATGTGGCGGTTGAACGGGTAAGTGCAACTAACGTCAGTGGTGATTTGTTAGGAAAAGGCTATAACCTGTATGACATTGGCATAGCACGAATTCCTGTTTTATATGCAGGTAGCATTCCGGCAATTTTTAATACCAAAGCGACAGAGGGTGGTACTCAATGGGTTTCATCCAATGCGTTAACCATGCCGGATGGCACATATACCCCAACCGGTGGGACAACCATGCCAAATATAAAAATTGAAGTTGACGTCTGTTATCCGCGGCAATATAACCAGATGACGTGGTTCGTTGGTGATAATGCTGTTATATGTTTTAATACTGATAGCTTTCCCAGTGGTACCACCAAACCTTCTTCCATGTATGGGGGCATATTCAACTGGAATAACGGAAAATATCGTGTTTGGTCATCTGCCCCTGCATTTCCATCAGATATGTATAGCGCAGGCACTCAAATGACTGGTAATTTTCCTGTTCGCGGGAAATATTACCATCTGACACTTGTTGTTATGAACAATACAATTACCACCAGTTGTTATGATGGTCAAAAGTGCATGGGAACTTCACCGGCATTTACTGTGCCCGCCGCTACAATATCTGCCCAGGCAGGTAAGAATAAAGTAGCGCTTGCTTTTGAGGGATATTACCAGAAAGAAGGTTTGATAATGCGTAATTTCCGTCTGTCGAAAATGCAATAATACGAGAGGGGAATGGTAATTATGAAAGATATGAAAACATTAAAAGGTTTTACCTTAATAGAATTGCTGGTGGTAATATCAATTATTGCCATACTGGCAGCTATTTTATTCCCGGTTATTGCCCGGGCACGAGAAAAAGCCCATACCACCACATGCGTAAGCAATCAACGCCAGATATCAGCGACCTTATTAATGCACGCACAGGATCATGAAGAAATGTTTATTACTGTCGGTTCTGATGCCTGGCCAACTTCATTGGGTAATTATAATGATACTGCAATGTATAATTGTCCTACATATACTGGCGTCGGTACTGGCGGTGCACCGGAATACGGTTTTAATATGACACTGGGCAGCAAGTCAATAGGTGAAGTGCAGGATCCGTCATCGATGTTGATGACAGCAGATTTATTGCCAATACAGGCAACTAATCCATCTTATACTTTCATTGACCCTAATACTGATTTAGACGCGCGTCATTCTAACTCATTAGTCTTTAGTTGTGTTGATGGTCATGTTGATATGGTACAAATACCGTTGAATGGATTAATTAGCGATATGCTGACAGCACGAAAGTTAAATTGGATTTGCACTAGTGGTAAACAAATAGGCATAACGCAAGCTACCACAAGTCCATACCCGGAAAACAGAGCGGACACCACCTCGGATCCAAAATATTCATCATTGCTAAGCATACCTTCAGAGATACAGGTTACAAATGGTGTTCTCCCTAACTATGTTATGACTTGTACTATAACATCAACCGACTGGAGAACTTCCGGACAGGGAGAACAGTATTGCGGTAATTCAATGATAGGCTTATATCTGCCTGATACAGTTACAGCAACTGTTCGCGTACCGGGATTGTTTGCCGGTTACAGTGTTGGATCTGGCGGCCCGGCAAGTGGTTTCTGGTATGGTGGTGCGGCACTGGGTGTTGATTCTTATGGAGCAGGTTCGCTTGATGCGAGTATTGGAGTTTTGAAAAAATATACACCAGTATGGCCACCATATTCAATGTATAATATAAAACTGATAGTTATCGGCGCAAGGAAAAAAATTAATGTCACAGTATATGATGTAGCGAAGGTTGTCAGTACTGCGTCATACGATATCAGCGATTTGGATATTCAAAATTGGCAGGGTAAAACAAAAATGGGCGCGGTTAAAGATGATTTCTTTATCTGGGGTTCAGGTGTTAATGCCTGCAGTGATATTCGGAATGTCTCATTTTATCAGTTATTCTAAATAACAGAACTTTCGCTTAAAGTCACTTCGACAAACTAAGCAACCGGTCGCTGAGACTGGTTACCAGACTTGTCAAAGTGACTATTTTTAAGGATATTTATCTTTCAAAGCGAAAGTCCTGTTTAATAAACTAACTATCGGGGAAAAGGTGATGCCAGCAGGTAAATTTTGTCAGGAAGGTGATTATGCATAAATTTTTAACTGTTATTTTATTGTTTTCATTTATTTTTAAAATATACTGCGCGGAACCGGATAAAGTACAAATATCAGTAAATGACCAGGGGTTAAAGTCATTAATATACCAAGGTGTTGAATATTGCGACCAGTCCGGCAGTGGTGTTGTCGGGTTTTCTGCCACACCATCCGGCATACAGGATATTAAAAAAAACTGTGATACATTCGCTGTTAAGCCAGTAACATCTTCGGTAAAAGATAATACCGTAGTTGTTACTTATCCATGGGGAACGCTGAAAGTTAAATATACCGTTAAAGGCAACGACTTAAATATCGCAACTGAATTAACGAATAATTCAAAGGATGATATTGGCTGGTGGAAAGCGAACCTGATGCAATTTAACAGCCGATTGGTATTTGATGCCAGTGGCAAAAACATGAACTGGGTATACCAGCGCGAGCGATTTGGTGGCAGTTCACCATATAGCCACTGGTCATTTTCTGACCCGCATGTTTACTGGTGGAACGATGGTGCCACAAAAATTATATTTGCCGACCTTGACCCTAAATGGCAGACGGGGGTATATCGTTTAAAAACTGATAATGGCGACAGGTGGGTGGTTGCGGTATCTTCAGATGGTGATGAAAATAATACAAAAGCAGTAGTGCCTGCTGGTGGTACTGATTCAGCGCATATTGCTCTCAGATTTCGCACGATTAATGATAACCCAATTATTGAAGCAGGCGACAGTTACCGTGCCTGGGGACGCAGTGAACCAATGAAGGTTAATTGGCCCGACAGACGACCAATTGGCACATTTTTTGTTGCCGAGTCTGCAAAAGGGTGGCCTACTAACCCGAATGGATGGTTTAACGACCAGAAAGTTGATGTGACAACAGATGCAGGACGGGCAGATTTTGCAAAACGAATGCTGGAACGTATTGACACGACTATCGCTGTATTAAAAGATGTCGGCGCGCAAGGGGTTATATGGTGGGATGTTGAAGGTGCGCGAAATCCACACCCGATAACATATATTGGTGACCCGCGGGTTTTGGACCCAAAGCACCCACAACATGATAAATATGCGCCGGAATTAGACACTGAAGTAACATATAATGATAAGAAAATGCCACTGGTTGATGCCTGTTTTGCAAAGTTTAAAGATG
>CAZNLA010000255.1:0-7782 GCA_964573385.1 uncultured bacterium | reverse complement strand
ATTAAATGATGGGCATAAATGAATTAGAAAGATGGGGTTTACCGAATACTTACTATAAACTTAATGAATTGAAAACTGTTGATTGTAAACTACAAACTTTATCAGCAGGAATTAACGTGTTTAAATTGAAAGTTTAACTATTAGAGATTATCTGGTAGCAAATCCACTGCAAAACAAATAAACGGGGTAATTATTATGCTTTTCGACATTCACGCCCATATCGGACGAGTATCTCAGGATCGTAGTGAATTTATTGATGTGACAAATTTAATAGCAAAGATGGACACCTGGGGGATAGAAAAAAGTTGCATTCTGCCTTTAAGTGAAAATCCTGAAGGTGCGTATCTGGAAAGTGATACCGAAGATATTATTGCTGCCTGCGCGCAATATCCTCATCGACTTATCCCCTTTTGCCTGATAGACCCACGATATGGTAATGACGAGAAGATCGATTTCACCCATCTTTTGGAAGAATACACCGCGCGTGGATGCAAAGGGATTGGTGAATTGTTGCCAAAAATGGATTTTGATGATTCACGTTGCCTTAACCTGTATCATCAGGCCGGAAAATATAATTTACCAGTTTTATTTCATATGGAAGACCGAGCGGAAGGATATGGCCTGCGCGATGATTTCGGTTTGCCACGTTTGGAAAACGCGTTAAAACAGTGCCCAAACACTATCTTTATAGGACATGGACAAACATTCTGGGCAGAAATATCCGGCGAAGTGCCAGAAAATGGACGGGCCGCCTATAACCACGGTCGCGTAAAACCCGGTGGTGCTGTACCAACATTAATGCGCAAGTACCCAAACCTGATGGCCGATATATCTGCCGGCAGTGGACGAAACGCACTAACCCGCGACCCGGCATTTGGCCTTGAGTTCCTTGATGAATTTCAAAACAAATTAATTTTCGGCACAGATTCATGTTTTCGCAGTGATGTTAACAGCATCTATCCCAATGTTACTTTTATCAGGGAACTGCGCGAGAAGAAAAAACTTACCAATGATACACTTGATAAAATCGAATGGAAGAACGCGGTAAAATTGCTGAAGTTGGATATTTATTAATAAATACAGAACTTTCGCATAACCATTATCTGCCCCTACTGGGAAACGAAACCATGATGGCGCCTCTACCATCATGGTGAAAAATATTTCTTCTATTTCACTGTGCTGCTACAACACAACGGAAACCGATGGTATCAGTTGAACTGGTTGGCATTGCTATATTTCGATATGCTGCCCGGAAACGGTACGTGAAAACTCCACTCCATGACCCAACCCGCACCACACGGTATGTGCTAATTGCCACAGGTCCAGTAGGATTAGTAACCATTGCAGCTGTATAATATGTTGCACTATACCAATCAGAGCACCATTGCCACACATTACCAGTCATATCAAACACACCAAATGGACTGGCACCTGCCGGGTAACTTCCAACCGATACAGTGGTTGTAATTGGGGTGCCGACAGAATTAGCGCATAGATTTACATTTCAGATATTACCCCATGGATATTGCAGACTACTTGCACCCCGCGCGGCATATTCCCATTGTGCCTCGATAAGCAAACTGGTATTGCACTACTGGTAGCCGCGCAAAAAGCCATGTATTGAGCCACCGTAACATCATTTTTATAAATGTAATATGCGCTATGATTAACAGTATGTATCGGATTTGGTCAGCATAACCAGTGCCGTTATCACCACCCATAATGAAAAACCTCATAGGTATATAGCAAAGCGCGGCGACATCTTTTGGATGTTGCAGAAACAAAGGCAGTTGTCCGGATGCGGTTGCTGTTTACCATGGCATCAACATAACTGGCGACATCTTTTCCTCTGTGACGTGCGTCAACAGCACTATTATTGCCATCTGCTGTCAACCATGTTACAGATTGATCCCGTATTATCCTGGCATCACCAAGGGCTGCGTCAGATAATCCGGGATTATAAATATACCCAACCGTCAAAGATTTTCCGTCAGTCGGACAATTACCCCGGTATCAATCTTTAATGACTGCCATACTATTGCTGTTGATGGCAGGTATTCATCATGGTCATGTGCATAAATCTGAGCAGATGCGGAGATTTTCCTTTGGTTGCTGGTACAGGTAGTTTGCCATGCTTTCTCACGCGCGCGGGCAAAGACCAGGAATAATATCGCAGCCAAAATGGAAATAATCGCAATTATTTCCAATAACTCAATGAGAGTGAACCATTTCATGATTTGTCGGAAATGGTTACATCTCCTTAAGTGATGTTTGCCTCGTTCAAAGCTTTGCGGTGAACGAGGCATGGTGGCCTATATATGGCCAATGTGGTATCTTGTTTTCCGTATCACCATTTACCTTGCAACCATCCGTGATGAAAGCAAAATATCTCCAAATATAAAGAATAGAAACGCTGTTGGGTATATTGAATTGATTGAATATTGAACGGTATAAAGCATGTCCATATAATCCGGGTTATCGCCACCCTCCCTGGAAGATATAATCGTCTGTCGCGCTATTTGTGATCCGAATCAGTCCGGAGCCATCAGTATTCATCATATAAATTTTAAGGTTGCCATCGCGGTTTGAACTAAATACTATTTTGCTGCCGTCTGGGTTCCAGGAGGGATATTGATCACTTGCCGCGTTATTCGTAAGGCGAGTTTGCCCGCTACCATCAGCGTTCATTACATAAATTTCATTGTTGCCATCACGGATAGAATGAAAAGTTATTTTGCTACCATCCGGACTCCAGGAGGGACCAATATCATCCGCTGTAATATTAGTCAGTCGAGTTTGACCACTGCCGTTAGCATTCATCATATATATTTCATAGTTAACATCGCGATTTGTGTAAAAAGCAATCTTACTGCCGTCAGGACTCCATGTTGGAAAATAATCAGTCACCGTATTATTAGTGATCCGGGTTTTCCCACTGCCATCGACGTTCATAAGATAGATTTCAGCATTACTACCGGTATCATTACGAAAAGCAATCTTATCACCGTTCGGACTCCAAATTGGGCTCCAATCAGTCGTCGTATTATTAGTTAGCCTGGTCTGACCAGTGCCGTCAACATTCATGACATAGATTTCATAGTTGCCATCTCGACCTGAAGTAAACACAATTTTTTTGCCATCCTGACTCCATCCTGCATCTAAATCTTCCGCTGTATTATTTGTTATCCGGGTCTGACCAGTGCCATCAGCATTCATGACATAGATTTCTTTATTGCCATCGCGACTTGAAGTAAACACTATTTTATTCAATATCGCCTTGATGACAACAGCCAATGGCGTTGCCACATGGCCGTCGACATAACTGGCGACAAGTTTGCTGCTGTGGCGCGAGACTGCAACGTCATTTATACCATCTGCACTTAGCCAAGTGGCAGTAGGGTCGGGTATTAAACTGGCATCGCCAATGGCAGCATTGCCTAAAATAGGATTATAGATATATCCCACGGTTAATGATTTTCCGGCGGTAGGACACATTAATACGCCGGCATCAACCTTTAATAACTGCCATACTGTCGAAGTTGCCGGCAGGCATTCGTCGTGGTCCTGAGCATACATCTGTGCGGATGCCGCTATTTGTCGTTGGTTGCTGGTACAGGTAGTTTGCCGTGCCTTCTCGCGGGCGCGAGCAAATACAGGGAATAGAATCGCAGCCAAAATGGCAATAATCGCAATTACTACCAGCAACTCGATGAGGGTGAAACCTTTTATGGTTTGCCTACTAAACATTGTTCTTCTCCTTTAATGATGTTTACGTTATTCAATACTTTGCGTTAAACGACATATTGGCCATCTGCTGAATATGAAAACGCTTTTCGCTGTGGCGACCCGGATGCTGACTACTATGATAAAAAAAATATAGTCTATATAATTTAGAAACAGATTTGTTGTATCAATTTCATAATATCATAATCACCGATAATAGTTATCACGATTACATTAACTGATTAAAGTATGAAAAATATAAACTTTATTGAAATTATTATTACATATTAAAGAGAAACATTGTATCAGGTTATCACCTGATATTCAGAAGGAAAATCACCTGATATATAAATTTACTTCAAAAACAAAAATTTACTTAATTAACAGTAATTAATCATTTCAATTAATCGTTTAATAAAATTATTTTATTAAATAACAAATATACTTCGTTTTGTGTAGATTAACCCCATTAATATTACCGACTGAAACTATTGTAAAAAAGAAAAATTATCATAACAGGACTTTTGTTCAAGGTCACTTAGATAGTTTACAATCACATTTCTCCTCAACGACGAAATTCCTACCATCAATCATCTTATAACCATCAATCTGAAATATCAATATATTCCTAAAATTACAATTATTTTTATGGTAGATATATTGTGAATATTTCTAACTTAGATATTTTTAAATAAATATATTTTCCCTATGAACTTTAAGAAACTCCTGTTTTGGCAAAAACTTGTCTGGAAGTGACAGTTTAATGCCATCATAAACAATAAATGATTCAATTAAAAAAGGGATATTTTCAGACGATTTACGCAATTTATCTGATATCACTTACTGAAAATCGTCATTAAAGGTTATAAGTCCTTTATCAAATGCCGCATCGTGAATTGCGGACAAACACAACCCATTTCGTGGATTAAGTCGTTCCTGCGGAAACGAACTCCATGGTAGTATATGACTGGCCCTTAATAACTCCGGTACCGATGTTCCGGAAATACAACATTTTCTATTATATGCTGATAATATTGCCTGCCGGAAAAAACCTTGTCCCCTGCGTTGCTTAACAATAGCGTCAACATCAGTTGTCCCATCAGGAATATTCAAATCAAATTCCATATCTGTCATACTTGCCTGCATCTTTACCAATAAATCATTACTTTTCAGGATGGCGACTTCCCAATTAGCGTTAAACTCATTCCAAATATCTTTGTCTGCCTTACTGGCATTTGCCAATCCTTTCACCCCTCGTGTCATATGGATAGGATCAAAAGAAGCAAAATTACAAAGCTTCATAGATACCGCACCCGGCGTTCTATCTATCAACAAAGCCATCGCAACAACCTGTGGATTACGCGAATCTAATTGCCCAAATGGCAGTCGGCAATAAAGATTAAAAACCACCATCAATTCATCATACGTCCAATTACGTCGTAACATATAGATATCCTTTTTATGACCTTATAGGATAATGATATAAATAAATTATGGTTTGATACAAATAAATTATGGTTTGATACAAATAAATTTAGTTGTATGAAAATCCAACGACTATCGCAGTCAACTGAATACCAGGTTATATCGGCACTGCTATCATTCACGGTGATGCATAGTATGAAAATTCTGATTTCACCACCAAACAATTCCTAATAAAGCAATTTATCTGTAATAACAGTGGAATATAAACAGAAAATTCATTCTTCTTTTTTAATTATTGCAGTTTCCCATCCGTCATATATGCCATTATTGATTTCCGCAATATTATTCAACAATTTGGTAACTGCAAAAATATTTTCTTTATTCGGCAACATTGGTTTCTGAATTAATAGTAACCATCGTGATTTTGAAAAGATTAATTGCCACCACGGTATAGCAGATATTTTTATTGTTAAAACAATAAAACCATTTTTCGCAACCGCGGCAGCAGCGGTTTTAGCATTTTTAATCCATGGAAAATACAGGTAAAAATCAATCAGGTGTTCTTTTGTAAGATCAGACCCGTTTTTAACAAGTTGTTCAATTACCTGAAGATCCATACGTAAATCATAATCCATGTTATTCCTCGCTTGTGAATGTTGTAATTAATGACCTGCTTTATTTTTCGTTAATGCGTAAAGCAAGGTTTTCACATTTTTACTCCATATTATTTTAATAATGATACATTATATTTCATATATCAGACAACCACCCATCTGTGTTATTAAGAATGCATCAGATATGTGTCTCAGAATTATAATTATTGGCTGTAAATTATTCTCTGGAATATCTGGATGATAGTCACTTGTTTATTGTTTACTGATACCAGAAATATTTGAGATTTCAAATAAAATTTAATAATTCTGGAAATATTTTAGCAATACTGTTTTAATCATAACTTAGATTTGGAGATATATTATCATATTACCACTTAGTTAATATCGTTTCGTTATTCTGAACATGTACAAATTAATGGATTATAACCGAAAAAACCTATATTTTCTGTACTTTTACTGGTTATAACCCGAAAAAGTATTGATTTTAACAAAAAACAGTATTACAATTTATAAGTCGACAATATAAAATTGGAGCAACTAATGATAAATCGACCACATTATATTAATCAAATATTACCATTTATTGATACACCGTTTGTAAAAATACTTACCGGAGTAAGACGATGTGGTAAATCAACTATATTATTACTGATTATTGAAGAGTTGAAAAGTCGAAAAATCCCAATTGACAGAATAATACATTTTAATTTTGATTCTATTTTGAATGATGAGATAAAAGATTACCGTGATTTATATAAGACAATTTCTGACAGATTAAAACTTGGAGAAAAGATATATCTTTTTCTTGACGAAATTCAGGAAGTCGCAGAATGGGAACGGGCGGTAAATAGTATAATGATCGATTATAATGTCGATATTTATGTAACCGGGTCTAATTCAAGAATGCTTTCATCAGAAATTTCTACCTATCTAACCGGCAGATATATAAGAATTAATGTCTACCCGTTGTCATTTAAAGAATATCTGATTTTCAAATCCACTTATACTCAAACTGCTGATTTAAAAGATGAATTAATTTCATATCTGAAAACTGGAGGGTTTCCTGCCATACATCTTCGCAATTATTCGCAGCAGGAAGTATATACAGTCGTAAAAGATATCTACAATTCAACAATTTTCAAAGATATTGTACAACGTAGTAGTATTCGAAAGGTTGATTTGTTTGAAAGGGTTGTAAAATTTGTATTCGAAAATGTAGGTAAAACGTTCTCTGCAAAGTCAATATCTGATTATTTAAAAAGTCAGCACCGGTCAATAGATACAGAGACTATATATCATTATTTATTATTGCTTGAAAATGCATTTATTGTATACCGGTGTTCACGTTATGATTTGCGCGGTAAGGAGATTTTGAAAACACAAGAGAAATATTATCTTGCTGACCCGACACTAAAATATGCTGTGTTGGGTTATTACCCGACATCAGTCGCGGCAATGCTCGAGAATATTGTTTACCTTGAACTTAAAAGGCGCGGTTATGATGTATATGTTGCCAGGTCAGATGCTAAAGAGATTGATTTTGTTGCCATATTTCAGAATGAAAAGGTTTATATCCAGGTATGCAAAGAAATAACCGATGAAACGACACGCGCGAGAGAATATGATAACCTGATTGCGATAAAAGACAACTACCCAAAATATATTCTTCGCACAGATGATTTTGGACAGGGAAATTACGAGGGGATAAAGACAATGCACATTGCGGATTTTTTAATGCTTGAAAGTTGGTAATTTAAAACTGTTTTTACAGCTTATCAGCAAAAATCGCACAAGTTTATTATCCGTCGGATCAGTCATATCCGACCGATGCGACGATAACTAAGGTGAACTTATGATTATCTGAGACTATAACCACCAAACACACAAAAAAAGAGACGCATCTTTCGATACGTCTCTTTTCTATTATAAAAATCCCTGGCAGTGACCTACTCTCCCGGGCATCTGAATGCCAAGTACCATCGGCGCTGGTAGTATTCACGGTGCTGTTCGGTATGGGAAG
>CAZNLA010000254.1:0-7809 GCA_964573385.1 uncultured bacterium | reverse complement strand
CTTAAAAATGGTCGCTTCGACAGGCTCAGCGACCGGTCACTGAGCCTGTCGAAGTAACCTTAAGCGATAGTCCTATTCTTCGTAACTTTCACTTGTATAAATTTTTCAGGGGCAACCATTTGTGGTTGCCCCTATCTTATTACTTCACCAAAATTTCTCCCCAACTATTGGGATATAACCATGCTTCCAATGGTTCATCATTCACCAGATTGGTCGCCTGGTTAGACCAGTAGGTGCGCGCGGTATTAATTATACCAAGGGAATTGGATGATATGAAACCGGCATCACCACGGATTGACATGCCTGATTTTAGTGTTAAATTAAGATTTGCCAATGAAACTGCTGCTTCTACAAAATACCGTTTCCCATCTGCTTTTACCGCAACTTTCGCTTCAGTCAGAAGTTCCACCCGGTCAAAATGTTTTGTCCACCCGGTGGTATAATTTTTACCCAATGTTTTCGGTGCTGTCGGGTCTATCGGCATCATTAATACTGCTACTGGTTTCCCCTGTAATTGCGCAAATACCACGCGCAAGTCACCGGCCTTTGGATCGTTATGTAATTTCGCGCCGGCAATGTTGCATAATTGTATATCCACCGCATCACCAGTCTTAAATAATCGGGTAAAATCTTTGCCTTCGTTCATCCATGGTGTTGAATCTGACACTTCAAATAACGCATATAAATTAACATCATCATATGCAAGTTTTAAAGTTCCTTTATCCGGTTGCCCCTTACGTTCTATCGGCATTGCCGCTACATCTTTCCATTCCTGTGGATTAGCATCAATAACCGGAGTTTTATCTATTCGCGTCATATTGTACAATTTAGGTTCATTCGTTATCTTTGCGCGTGCGGCATTGTCAGCATCTGCTTTTATCAGGGTTGGCAAATCGATTTTCAATATTCCAGGTTTTATTCGACTTATTGAATCCAATCCTTTAACTTCCAATATCATTGCCGCTTCCCGCGCCATTCCGGTAGTCAGTCTGATTTTTCCGTCTGAATGCTTAACAAATACACCATTAAACGGCTCACCCCCTTCTGTGAAGCCTTCCATCGGCATACCGCGAAGGGCAGATTCTTTATCCGGCAAACCATCTGAAGGTAAACGACCATCCTGGAATAATGAACCTACATACAACCCGTCATCAGTAAACAGGAAGTCCTGACCTAAGTTACCACGTACCAGTGCTACATATCCAATTGTATCGCTCACTTTTACCGCACCACAAATCTTCTGTGCGCCGATCATCAAGCCTGGTTTTGGCATAGTGGCATTATGCGACCCATGTACTCCGGGATAAGGGTTTGGATACGCCCAGCGAACTTTGCCAGTGTTAATATCAATACCCATCATACCGGGAGTAGGACTGGGATAACCATCATAACTTAAACAGAACAATAAATCTGTATTACCTGCCGGTGCAAGTGAACCATTGAAGTTCCCACCCAGATTAACCATTCCTGTTGGGCCATATATCGGTGCGCCATCATCCGCAAATTTAATAGGTTTGTAACGTGTTAAACCTTTGCCATAAATACTCAGGTCATCACCCAGGAATCCTGACCAAAATGCACCAAATTGCAAACCGCCTTTAACAACTATGCATTCATCTATGGTAACTTTCCCGTCTTTATTGGTATCATTCCAGAATATACCATCTTTAGCTGATAACCCAACAAACGGGTCAGCAACAGACGGTTCATCCACACGAAAATCTGCAACAGAGCCTATTGCGGCAACAGGTTGCCATGATGCATCGCGTTTCATAAATACCACTGATGGACCTTTATACGCGTATAAATATGATATATTTTTCCCACTGGCTGAACTGGTTATTATAGATGACTGCCCCCAGTCGCCAGCACTATGCGGGGATGCGAAAAATCTTTCCCCCTCTGCCATATCCGGTACCCACAGCACCTGGTTAACTTTCCATGAATTATTCACGCGGTCAAGTTTCATTTCCACCGGTCCGGCGTATGCCAGGGTCGGGTCTTCATCATGTATGAAACAATCTGTTCCAGAATAACCAGAATTGCCAATATAATCACGAATAAGTTTACCATCTTTGCCCCATATCGATACTCGCCGCGGTGTCTCGCATTGTTCTACTACCCAGATATTGCCTTTACTATCTACCGCAACGGCGCTCATCTGGCGCATAGTTTGTGGATCCCATGTACCGCGAATCGGTCGACCACCCTTTTTACCACACGCATACATAAATGTGCCGTCCTGTTTATATGCCTTCACCTGGCAATCCGCGCCTGTGTCAGCAGTCACCAGGTTGCCATCGTTATCAACAGCCAAACCTATTGCTTTTCCCAGTCCCTGCGCGTTAATTACAGTCGTTTCGCCGGATTCAGAATTCAACTCAACCAGTTTGCCGGATTGTATGGCAAATAATTTTCCACCTTTATTAAATGCCAGTGCAGTAATACCAGCATCTTTTATTTTTAAACTCTTCTTCAATGCAGCACTATCCGCGTCAATAAATGCCACTGTTCCATCATTCAATGCTATTACAATAATGCCGGCGTTTACAGCGACAGCCTTTACAGTAGATTTAACTTTATCACCAAAAATATCATCCAGCATTAGTTCGAATGGACGCACTTTTCCATTTAATATAAATGGTTTGTTTGCACCAGTACTCTTATCAAACCGGCAAAATGCCCCTTCAGTATACGCCGATGAGGTGATGGCATAAACGTAATTTGCATCTGCGGCAATCACTGGCGCGCCACGTTTTTCACCCCATTTCTTTTTACCATCCGGTGCAATGCCAAATATGCCGGAACCACCCTCAACACTGGGACACGCCATCATCATCCAATCACCGGATGTAACTACTGATGACGGACCGGTGTGGTCGGCACCCCAGGCACCTGCACCACTGACTGTTTGCCACGGCGGAGTACCCGGATTGTAAAAGCACATGTCATATTCCGCGCCTAACCCGTCATGGGAAAGACCTGTGATTTTATATGTACCGGCAGTAACCGGTTTGCCTTTATCATCCAGGCAATCCCACAATACTTCCACCACCCGCTTATCTTTTTTTACTGAAACGGTATAATCCTCCGGCACTAAATCGCCACCCAGGTTTCGCACTCTTCTTCCATCTTCAGCATCAATTACAATGGTGAAACGCGCGGCCTTTGCCGGAATAGTTACCCGAACCGGAACAGTACCGGGTATTTTATCTTCGCTGCTGATATATTGCCGCACAGGTACATTGCCGACAGACATTAATTCCGCGTTACCCCATGCCCTGGTATTAGTCCAATAAAACTCGCGTGAGGTTACTCCCGCCTGCATATTGTCAGCATATCTATGAATCGGCCACACTTTACCGGTCGGGTCACCCCATAAAAACTCATTACCTAATTTTAATATCAAACCGGCTTTAATCTCCGGTACTTTCTTATACATTATCGTCCATGGCATTTTTATTTCCTGTATATATCCTTTTTTGTCAGCATCCATCTGGTAACCCATCTCAATGCCCTGGCCTAAATCTGTGCCATTTTCTTTATATGTTAAAAACTGCGGGTCACCTACCCCATTCGCGGCATGTGTAACATGCATGGCAGGCATATTTTTCTCACCATAATACCAGGTAGTAATATGGCTAATCTGGTCTGTCAACACCCGCATCTGCCACGAATCCGACTTCCAACCTTCCTGCGGGTTAAATGCCGGGTTAATCATACTGAACATTGGTGTTGGGTCTTTCCATTTTGCCGATAAATACAGATTATCTTTATCCCACATTGCTGCCACCTCTACGGAAAAACGATTGCGAACATTACTGTCGGCAAACGACCATATGCGACCAGACAAATCCCAATCCTTCAGATTGCCATCAATGGTTATTTTTCCTTTAGCAGGTAACACTTTAATTCCTTCATTCTGGCTCTGACGACCAATCATATTTTCACCAGCGAAGGATGGCACTAATAATGCCAACAAAACAACAAGGGTAAAGATAAATCTGTATTTCATAGTTTTTCCTTTTTATCGATATGCCAATTCATGGCTATAATCCAGGTACAGTTTCACTGCTTCCGGTGGCACGTTCCAGGGGATATGGTTACCAACACACATAAAATAACCACTGCTCATTTTAGCCGTTTCAACCATCGATTCAACCATAGCGCGGATTTCTGCCGGATTGTTGCGCATTAATATGCGGTTATCACCCTCGCCAGCTAACACCGGGTTATTGTATCGTTTGGCAACGGACTTAAAATCGGTATATGGTTCGGTGACAAATCCGCGGGCACCACACGCCATAACATCATCAACATAATCGTCTAATCTGCCATCAACCATGAATATTACTTCTTTGCCGGCATCTTTTAAAATACCCCAATATTCTTCATATCTGGGGAATATATATTTATGCATCCAGGCGGGTGAACAAACCGGACCACGGGTGGTGACAATATCATCATGACAGGTTACAAAATTTATCGGCAAACGGGCAAAAGCGCGAAATACCCGACGGTTTATCTCAGCAAATTCATCCATTACCCGTTCAAACTCATCCAACAGACAAGCCTCAAGGAATAATTCCCAACCGAATGTTAACATTGGCCACATAAAAAGAGTGTTGTAAAACCAAGTACCGGCACTGCTGCCTTCCGGTGCTTTATCTCCCCATTCTACAGGATAACTTTGGCGATATCGCTGATAAATAACCTCTTCACTGCTGAAATCCTGAGCCATCACAACGAATCCCCAGTCACTGAAATCCGCTTTCGCCAACGGACTGAAATTCAGTACATCATCAACAGTTTTAAAAATCGCCTCGCCATGTTCCCATGTTCCTGTTTCACCGTCTCCCCAGCGTACAGTATGGGTATCCATATCAGCACTAGGTGCGTTGGCATCACCACTGAGACGGGGACGGTTACGTGGTTCATCAGTTTCAGGTATTCCCAAACCAAGCATGGGATACATTTGCTGCAATCGAAGACGACATTCCCGGGGATGATCATAATAATCAATCCCGGTAAGGTATGTCTCAGCATCCGGATTAGACCAATGCTCGTAATGTGTCACTTTGCGTGGACCATGGCCCATATAGGTATCAAAAAATGCGTCACCCATGTCTAAAATATTCCCCCTGACAATATTATATCTAAATCAGAACTTTCGCTTAAGGTCACTTCGACAAGCTAAGAGAAACTCCTGTTTTATAAAAGGGTTGACAGAATCAATATGCATAAGCATAATTTGTTAAACAACTATTGGGATAAATCGAGGGTGATAAGATGAACATTACCAGTGATAAAATTATATTACGCGCAATTGAACTAACAGATAAAGATGTACTTTTCACTATTATAAATGATGGTGAAACCGAATATCTACTGGGTGGGTGGTGTTTCCCGGTATCAAAACTAAATCAGGAAGAATGGATGAAGTCATTAAAAGTGGATGACCACACTTTGCGTTGTATGGCGGATGATAAATACAGCAATACCGTGATTGGCTATATTGCGTTGTCCGATATTGATTATAAAAACGGAACAGCGGAAATACATATAAAAATAGGGAATGAAAACCGTGGCCAGGGGTATGGTACTGATATGGTAAATACTCTGGTTAATTATGCCTTTAAAGAATTGCGATTACATTGTATTTACGCGCGGATAAACGAATATAATATTGCATCTCAAAAACTGTTCCAAAAATGCGGTTTTGCCAATGAAGGATGTTTGAGAAGCAGAATTTTTAAAAATGGCAAATACCATGATGTTTTCATATACTCCATAATAAGCGAGTATTAATATGGAAATTGGTGGCGAGTTTTGGTTGGATAATCTTCCCGGTGAAGAAAATCAACATATTCCGGATTGGATTAATAAATTCGGGAATATCGCCATGACATCATCCGGTCGGGGTGCCATATTTCTGTTATTAAATGAAATATCACCCTTAAAAAAAACCGCGTTACTGCCTGTATACACCTGTGATTCGGTTATAGTACCATTTATCGCAAACGGATATACCTGCAGTTTTTACGATATTAATTCAGATTTATCACCTGATATCAAAGATATAAATAGTGACAATTTTGGAATATTTTTGCACAATGGATATTTCGGATTTCCTACAAATAACAACCTGGCAACAATTGTTAAAAAGTTTAAAGAAAATCAGACAATTATAGTTGAAGATATTACCCACACTTTGTTTTCTGATTATTCGAAATTTGACGATAACGATTATTATATCGCCAGTTTGCGCAAATGGATGCCATTACCCAGCGGTGGTATGCTGGCATCGCCAAAAAGTAACATTAAAAATAAACCTTTGACGAATGAATATTTCGCGGAGATAAGAAAAACGGCGATATTAGCGAAATCTAAATATGTAAATGGCGATAATCAAACATTAAAGCCGGAATGTATGAAACAGATAGCAATTGGTGAAAGATTTTTAAATGAAAACTTAAATGCATATAATATAGATTCCACTTCAATGGCACTGCTTAACATGGCAGATATTGATATAATTAAACAACAGCGAAGAGCAAATTATTCTGTACTTGCTGCCGGGTTAATGGATTGTAATTATATGCAGCCAATTTTCCGATTATTGCCGGATGGTATCTGCCCATTATTTTATCCGATTTACATCAAGGAAAATCGAAAAGAAATACAGCAAAAACTTATAGAACAAAAAATATACTGCCCGATACATTGGCCTGTTTCTGAATATATTGATATTGAAAAATATAAAAATGCAGCAAAAATCTATGATACCGTGCTTTCAATACCATGTGACCAGAGATATAACACAGAAGATATGGAAAAGATAATCGCCGTAATGAGAGATAATTAAATTATGCTATCAGTAATTTCAATAGATGACGCGAAAAAATGGGATGAAATAGTAAGAAGTTTTAGCAATTATGACATCTATTATTTATATAACTACGCCAAAGCATCACAAATCCATGGTGATGGTGAACCTGTCTTATTTTATTATGATGATGGTGAAACCCGGGCGATAAACGTAGTGTTAAAACGCGATATCGCAAAAGCGACACCATTTGCTGGAAAAATTGATACTAACGAATGGTTTGATCTTTCCACCCCTTACGGATATGGCGGTTTTCTGGTTGATGGCCACAATTTTAATAATTTGAACTCTACCTACGATGAATATTGCAACGAAAATGGTTATATCTGCGAATTTGTAAGATTTCAATTGAATAGCAACTATCACCAACATTACAACGGCACAACCGCGACATACACCAACCATGTAATACGGTCACTGGAAATGTCACTTGATGATATTTACAAAGAGTTTGAACATAAAGTAAGAAAAAACCTGAATAAAGCAACCACCAGTGGATTGAAAATAGAGATAGATACCACCGGTAAAAGAATTGATGATTTTTTGGATATTTATTACAGCACTATGAAACGTGCGAATGCCACCGAATATTATCTCTTTTCAAAAGATTTTTTTACAGAGATAAATAAAATGCCGGGACAATTCGCATATTTTCATGTGTTATTTAACGGCAAAGTAATCTCTACAGAACTGGTGTTATATGGCAGCGAAAATTGTTATTCATTCCTGGGTGGTACAGACAGCGAATATTTTCATTTACGTCCAAACGATTTTTTAAAATTCGAGATTATCAAATGGGCGAAAGATAAATCACTGAAAAGTTTCATCCTTGGCGGTGGTTATGGTGGTGATGATGGTATTTTCAAATATAAAAAAAGCCTGGCACCCAATGGTATATATGATTTTTATCTGGGGAAAAAGAT
>CAZNLA010000253.1:0-7818 GCA_964573385.1 uncultured bacterium | reverse complement strand
ATACTTACGATTTTATCCGGTCCTGCGGCAGGTGTGGCAGCAGCATTAATGTATGCAAAAATTAGTGATGGCGTATTTGTTGAAGTAGGTGGAACTTCAAGTGATATCTCCTGTATTCGTAATGGCATGGCAAATACTAAGAGTGCAACTATTGGAAACCACAAATTATTCCTTCACACTCTTGATGTGCGAACGATAGGAATTGCCGGTGGAAGCATCGTTCGAATGAAAAACAACATCGTTACCGGTGTCGGTCCACGAAGCGCACATCTTGCGGGATTAAATTATTCAGCTTTTGATGATATCAGCATTGATAATATTATTACAGAGAATATTCAGCCATTTCCTGGCGACTTCTCAGATTATTTGATTTGTATTGATAAAAATACAGAAAAAAAAGTTGCTTTAACAATGACATGCGTAGCAAATGCATTGGAATATATACCTAAAAATGATTATGCTATCGGTAATGGGAAATTAGCATTCCAAATATTAGGTGAACAAGCAGATAAAGTTTTGGCAATAGGTTGTAAACTGGTTGAAAATACAGTGAACCAGTTATTGACTGATTACAATATACCCAAAAATCAGGCAATGCTTATTGGGGGTGGAGGTGGTGCAGGTTCAATAGTGCCATACACTGGAAAAATGATGAATCTACCGTGGAGAATAGCGGAAAATGCTCCTGTAATTTCTGCTATTGGTGTAGCAATGGCTTTAGTACGTGATGTTTTGGAGAAAAATATTACTAATCCAACAAAGGATGATATCTTGAAAATTCGGCAGGAAGCAATGAATGCTGTTATCAAAGCAGGAGCAAATGAAAATACAGTTGAAGTAGCAATTGATATCGACCCACAATTAAATATATTAAGAGCAATAGCAACAGGGTCTTTAAAAATGGAACTGAAGAAATCTGTTGTTAGAAATCTGAATGATACTGACTTAACTAAAATTGCAGCAGATAGTTTAGCAACATCAGTAAATACAGTAATTAAAAATGTCGAAAACTCAGGTTTCGTAGTATATTCTACTGAAAAAACCGTAAAAAAGATGTTTGGATTATTAAAACAAACATTCAGCATGATGCGAGTTATTGACCTGGAAGGTGCTGTAAGATTACAATTTGAAAATGCTAAAGTAATAAAATGTATTAAAAACAATACTGAAAATGCAATTAAAAAGCTTATTACAACATTTGCGGAATACGGTGATGGTGGCGAGAAGTTACCTGCAATATTTATTATTTCAACATCACGAATAATTAATTTATCCGGATTATCGTCACTCGATCATATCATAACAATAGCCAATGTTGAGTTAAATACATATTCAGAAGAAGATGAGGTAATTATTATCGCCGGGAAACAGCAATGATTTTCCAAATTATAATTTTATCATAATCAATCAAAGACGCGTCAATTTCTTTTATTTTTTCAAATTGATACCCATGTACGTTTTTATAATTTTCATTAAGATAAGTCATCATCATTTTAATCACTGGTTCAGGAGATATTAATACAACATCTTTTCGATTCACTATATCATTAAAATCATTTATCTTGTATTTTGTTAACATGGAATTATTTAAAGGTGAGTCATTAATCCATCCTAAACCAATTAAATCAGCGTATTTTTCTTTATTTAATAGCAGTGGTAAGTATTGATATGGGAATGATCTTCCGGTTACTAATGCTACCTTTTGTTCAGAAGATAACGAAGTGTATATTTCTTTAACAACCTTATCCCCTTCTATTATTTTTTGCGAATTTAAGAATTGATTATATAACAATATAAAAATGAGCAAATATACTAGTAGTACAAAATATTTTGACGAGATTTGAATCTTAGAAAGTAAAGGCGTGATTACAATTATGCAAATTGAGATGTATAAATGCGATGGCATTCTTTGAATATAAGTTATTAAAAATATTAACGATAACAGAAACAATGTCAGCAATATTGAAGATTTCTTATTACTCAGAAAAAATATACACAGAACTAAAAACAGAAAAACAGTAATTAAAAGATTATTTTCCACTGATGCAACAGTCGCATATAATATCTCATTGAAACTTTTTCGTGATTTAAAATTTTGATTTAAAAAAATTAAATTTGCTTCAGAATATTTATTATTAGCAATAAATGCCCAATTTAATAAAAGATTAGCATCATTATAGGACCAATTAATTTCAGCAAGTTTTTCTTTACTATCTATATCAGATTTTACTGTTGGATAACCATTTTGCCACGTAACATTATAATCAATCAGTTTTGCAGTACCAAGTATTTGTCCCCTAATCATGTCATACTTTTTATAGTTTTTCCAGGCAGGGTCGTTATTGTTAATTAACACATCTGCAGTAATTAAAATGAATGAAAGAAATAGTGAAAAAACAAAGAAGAGCAACTGCCTGATAGAATATAGTTTAATCAAATACATGATAATCACAAAAAACAAAACTATAAAGATGATTTGCCATCTTATTAAAACTGCAATGGTCATGAAAATTATTGATAATAACAGTCCATCTTTTTTATCTTTTTGATGCAAAATGATAGTTACTGATGCAGAAGCACTTATAGCGGCAGTAATTGTAAACTGGAGATTAGTGTAAGCAAGAATTGAAATAAAAATTATTGATAAATAATGAAATAACGTATTGTTTTTCGTTTTATATAATATAAAATACGAAATAACTGACAATGAAGAAAAAATTACTGTTAAATGACATACCGCATACCAGTTTAACTCTTTATAAACATGGTATAGGTATGTCATTAAATATCCGAGTAAAATATTACTAAAAATTAAATGTGGATCCGGTAATCCAGAATATTGACCGGAAGCAATCATCATCATTCCTGGATCATCATTAGTCATCCATTGTGGACTAAAAAAAATTAATGACAATGATATCAGTATTAACTGAAAAAATATTGGTTTAATTTTCATAAAAATTATCCCCATGTGAATTATTCAAATGGGGTGTTAAGTTAAAACGCTAAAATCGCAAGTAAAATACCCATGACACCAATGGTTTTACTTTGATTAGATTGTTTCTTTAATTTTTTCTGAGTTTCATTATTTTTCTTTTGGTCATCTTCACGTGATGCTTTTTCTGCATCCAATGATTTCAATAAATTTGCTAATTTCTGATCATAATCAGCCTTCAATTCATTAATTCTTTTATCATTATCAGTCTTCAGGTCAGATAAGTTTTTATCATTATCAGCTTTTGTGTCTTTTAGTTTTTTATCGTAATCAGTTTTTAATAATTCAATTTTTTCTAAGGTTTCTTTTGTTTTTGTATCAATTTCTTTAGTGTTTTCTTCACGAATAATCTTGTTTGATTCATTAATGTTTTGTGTAATAGCAGTTACAGATTTATTAATACTATCATTCTGTGAAGTGATTGCATCCTGAGTCGCCTTATCTGCAGTTTGTCGGGACGCGGTTTCATCTGCTATTTGCTTTTTAAGATCTGTAATATCTTTTTTAATATTTTCTAATTGCATATTAACAGCTGTCAGATTTTCTGCGGTTTTATCATTGATAGTCATCATTAACTTTTCAATCTTTTCCTGAAGTGTTTGCCTGTCGACAATTTCTTTTGCTAATGATGTCGCAAGATCTTTCTGATCAATACCAAGTTTGGCAACCTGATCTTTTCTGGTATTGATTTCTGATTTTAAATCTACAATCGCCGCGCGAAGCTTTCCATTTAAACTATTTAAGTCTAATTGTACTTTAGATTGATCTTCTTTAGTTATAAGAATTTCTTTCTCAAGATCTACAACTCTTTTACTCAAAGCTTCAGGTGTTTGTGCAAAAGAAACTGAATAAATCAGTGTTAACAATAATAAAAGTAGACAACGATAAATCATTTTGTTCTCCCTATTTTTCGGTAATTTCTATATTTACCGGCGCACTATCAACCGGCTTTTCAACGCTGCTATTTAATTTTATATTTACATTTTCGACTGACACTGCTGTTTTACCTTGTTTAATAGCATAAAATTTTAATATAGCTAATCTTGCCTCAGCTTGAGTTAACGGGGTAGCGTCTTTTCTGCTGGCTGTAATTTTAATTTTACCTACTTCAGTATCATCAAAATCAAACTTTAACAATGCCCCATCTTCTACAAATGCTGATCCGCGAGAAACATCTAATAATCCAATCATCTCCGGATCGTAATTTAATTTCAGGTAAAAATCTGTCATCAGTTCAGCAGGACTTAAGGTAATTGATATTGGAATTATTGTTTCACGTCCATTTGTAGTTAACGGAACTAATATTTTCTCAGGTGACATACGTAATAATTGAGAAGGCAAAGAAATATTAATGTCAGAAGATACGGTTCTTACATCTAGGTTTGGACTTGATACTTTTACCGTAATACTTTGATTTCCGCCTTTTTTTCCATTTGGTTTTACTAACCATGAAGCCTGAATGGTTTCTCCCGGATTAATAAGCGGGTATCTCATCTCGATATCATTTCCGGAAACTCTTGTTAAACCATCAGGTAAAGACATATTTAAGATAACATTTGTTAAAGGCTGAACTTTGTCTGTATTTTGCAGATATGCCATAACAGTGAACGGTTGTGTCCGTTCATATTCAAATACAGCCTCTTTAGGAGCAGATATGCCTAAAGGACCATTTAGCTTAATGTAACCTAAGCCATAATTAGTGGCAAATTGTTTTTCCTGCCCAGGTTCTAATGGTAAATCAGAAACCCAATATAGTGCTACCGCGGTATCGGTCTCATCTTCTCCTTTTCTGGTAAAAGTACTGTTCTGACTGATAACAGGTAACCATGGCTCATCTGCAAGTGTACCCCAATCTGAGAAGATAATCTTTTGAGGTGGTGTTGCACCATTACCTTTTAAAGTGCTTTGTGAAATAACAGTAGGTCTTGAGAGGTTATCAAAAGCCTGCCAATATCCGGCATCCGCAGGTAATTCATTCCCTTCAAATATAACCGGGGCTAACAAAGCACGATCACCTATTCTTATAGGGGCACCATCATTATTGCCGCACATTGTATCAAGCATCAAACGTATTGATACCCGGTGATTTTCTGTCCCTATATTTTTAACGCGATATTTAATTAAGACAGTATCAGGATTCCCAGTATTTACACCATTTATAAATGATAATATCTGCTCTATCTCAATTTCTCCCATTCTATACATACATTTTATAGTGTTATCATCAATTTTTGATGGTTTATTTATTTCAACGCCAAAATTTGCGGTTCTACCCGGTCTTCTTTCGGTTTTTCCACCAAATGCATAATCAATACCGTCTATCTTAACAGTTGTATAACTTGTCCAAGGATTATAATTACTTCCCCCAAAAATCAATCTTTGATTTTTACTTTCTACTTTTTGTGGATCTCCACCGGTAGTCCACACAGAAAACCTGCCTGCTTCCTGCGGTCCTGGATTTACTATTACCTTAAGAATATCATTTGATATAATCAACTTGGTTTGATCCTGAGCATAAGATAATAATATTGCCAAAAATGTTAGTGAAAGAATAATCTTCCTCATATTTTACTCCCAAATATAATGGCATCTATTGCCATCAGAAACAGATATATTGATAGTCATTTTGTCGTATTCACAATGAGGGTCAACAGGAACAACACCAGATAATATTTTCTGTCGAATCAAATCATCTTTTCCATCATCACGTTTGTTGCTTATTTGCTTAACTGATGATATTACCCCGTTTTTTATAGTTAATTGATATCTTACTGTAAAATCCTCTTCATTTTTTGAAAAGCTTGTATAAAAAAATCCTGAATTACCTGATTTGGCGGCAGAAACAGACCCTCCTATACTATCAGAAGAATTATTACCATACCTATTTGATCCGTTTCCCTTATTATCTATTGCATCAGGAACAAGAATCTTACTATTACTTGATTTAATAACGTCAGGAATTTTACCTTTATTCACGCTCCCGGCATTTTGTTTAACTATTTTGTTAGAGTTTTCCAAAGGCCCCTTACCTATATCTTTTTTTGTGTTATTACCCCAGTATTTACCGATATTATTTTTGGTGTTTTTTTTCTTAATATTAGTATTAACAATTTCTTGTTTTTTTATTGGTGGAATAACAACTGGTTTAATTTCTGGTTTCACTTCTAATTTCTGTGGTTGTATTATCTTAACATCATCATTAATTTCCCAACTTACCGAAATAACATTCAGAACATTTTCCTGTTGTTGTATTTCTACAGGAATTATCCTGAATATATATATTAATACGAGATGAAATGCTATCGAAACAGGAAGCCAGTAGCGATAGTAAGACGTACTCATGATTTATTCTCCCGGCTTAATTTGAGCTATTAAACTGATGCCGGAAATACCGGCTTTACTGGCATCATCCATCACTTTAATTGCAGTACCATACGGGATTTTTTCATCTGCTTTAATTATCAAATTTCTTACTGTATTTTCACGATTAAGATATTTCAGTGTTGATGATAAGTCGCTTAATGTTGTCAGAGTATCATTAACCTTAATTTTCTGGTCTCTCGATATCATTACAATTATAGAACGAGGTAACTCCTTTGTACTCCCCTCCCCTTTAGGCAGTGAAATCTGAAATTCTGATTCGTTTTTAAATAATTGACTTGCAGTAACCATGAATATTATTAACAGTACTAATAATACATCAGTAAATGGTGTAATATTTATGCCGGTAATTAATTTGCCTGATTTTGCTGTTCTGGTTCTTATCATCTGATATACCTTTATTCTTTAGCCAAATCTTCTAATTTTGAAGACCATTCGGTAGCAAATCTTTCAAGTTTCATTCGAAATCTTTCTACCCATGAAGTACACCAGTTGTTAGCAATAACTGCAACCATACCAATGCCCAAACCAATAGCGGTTGCTATCAATGCTTCGGCGACACCACCGGACACAACATTAGCGCCTGCGGATGTCTGGTCTTTGATTTCATGAAATGCCCGCATAATGCCTAATACTGTACCGAATAAACCAATAAATGGAGCAATATTGCCAATTGTGCCTAATAACCATAATGGTGAAGCCATTGTCGCCACTTCGTCATCACAGGCCATTGTTATACAATCAGAAATCGCAGCCGATTTTTTTACATTAGAGGATAATGGCGCCTGAAGAACTCGCGCGTATGGTGAGTTTATATCATCTAATACTGCAACGGCTTCTTTGTTTTTTCCTTCAGTAATAAAATCATTAATTTTATTTAAAACATCTTTCGTTAATATTTTAACTTTTGAGAATGTCCACCACCGTTCTAAAGTGATGGCAATTACTATTATTGAACATATTGACAGAGGAATAAGCGATATGCCACCCTGACGGATTAATGACAAGAAATTATCAGGCATTATTAATGCTCCTTTTTCTACAATGTTTACTGTAATAATTTAAAAGACACTAATAATTTAAAAAAGTTTCATTAATCAGTAATACCGTGAACGACTGCAACCATTAATTTAATTAATTCATTCTGTGGATACTTAAAACCTCGAACGCCTATAAACGCGGCAATATTTAACATTGTTTCTGCCTGTAGGCGAACTGAATGATTTTTATTTAAACCATATGATAACAAAGCGTCTTCAATTGGTTTTACCAGGTTATTATAATATTGTTCCTCTATCTGAATACGAATATCATCCGGTAAATGAATGACATCCTGCATTCCACGTGCTACTGTGAATTTGTATTTCGTACAGACATCAATAGCATGTTCTGCAAATAAAGCAGCAAAGTCAATAATACTACTTGTATTTTGTATACAATTT
>CAZNLA010000252.1:0-7830 GCA_964573385.1 uncultured bacterium | reverse complement strand
TGAGCTCAACTACTAATTCGCTAAAATTAAAATTGAGCTCAAAAAAAATATTTTACACTTTTTTTGAGAGGCAAACTGCGGAACTTGGGCTAATTGAGATTAAAAATATCTGATATAATTTTTTCGTGTATTTCGTTGTTAGGTAAATATGTTTGTAGATAAAATCAACAATAGAATTAAACCATGTGTAACTTTACGCTATTTAGTTAAAGATAAATCACAGATTAAAACGTCAGTCGATATTATATTAATACAAAAATAATTATAAAAATATTCCTTTACTACCAGATTCTTTTATCAAACTTTCGAAGTCTGCAAAAGTAATGGGTTTATAATGAGACAATTCATTTCTTATCGAATGTGCTTTTGATATTAGTGTTTCATATTTATAACGTTCATCACGCATTTGCGGTACATTTCTTACAATATTCAGCAAATGTCCCCATTGACAGGCATATGGTGTTTCCTGAATTGATAATTCTTCTTCGAAAGATTTTACTTTATAGAAAACTGGCCAATTATCTCCATGTCTTAATGTAAATTTATCACAAATATTGAGACGTAATCCATCAATTATTGGCATCATCAACATACTCTGACCTCGCCATAATCTATGATAAACGCGTTCTTTTTGACCCATCATAGCCAATGCGGCGGTATGGAGTTCCAAACCATGTTCATGTGTCCATCCTATTATTCCTTTAGACCATAAAGAAATTAGCTTTTCAGGTGGATTATTCATTATTAGACTGGTTTCATCTTTTTTAGGATGCATTATCATGCGCATTGTTTCGTCATCCAGCATTTCACGCTTCCATTTTCGGTCTTTAGCATAATCAATAACAAATTTCAATATTTTCTCAGTATTATTATTGATTTTTCCCCATAGATACTCAGTGAAGTAAAAGTCATTTCCAGCAATAGATGGTATTACATGTTCACGCCATCTTGAGCGGATATTAAACACATCATTAATATTTTTAATTCGACAATACACTTGCTGTTCTAATTGTGATGGCATTCCCCACCACCAATATTTTGATATTCGTGCATAATCTATTATTTTTTCATCCGGTAATCCATCTGCGGTAACTATTACCAGTAACGGTGATTTAAATGAAGAAGATTGATCAAGATATGCCCATCGCATAATAAACTTCCACCACTTATCCTGCATATCAGGATTTAAACTGATAATATCAGATAAATAGATAATTTCAAGTTGTGTTCTTGATTTCAGTAAGTTCTCAACTGTTTTTAATTCACCGGTTGTCCAACCCCAATATAAATAATCGACCAATTCTGTTACAGATGGTTTATCTGATAATAGTTGTGACAGGTCTGCCTTGTTAAGAGAATAGTTTCTCAAATATGTTTGCAAAAAATCCCATAACTGCTCATGCTCAATAATGGAAGGTGTTACTAAAATCGCACACCTTCCATTTGCTAAATCATTTGCTATGCCCTCAAATAGCCGTTCGACTCCGGGCATTTTCCATATATCTATAGGCAATGAAGTAATCATGATTCAAACAACACTTGTCCTGCGACTGGCTCTGCTTCAAAAAATTCTTTATTATCTTCAAAAGTTACATTAATTAACCCCATAATTTTCAAATATTCCAAAACTTTTTCATATAACTCCAAACTTATATCGCATTCAGATTCTAAGATTTCAGGTGTTATATCTTTACGTGCTGTTTTTCCCAGCAAATACAGGAATTGCAACAAATTCCATGCTGGCGCTGCAGCTTCATGACTAAAACTAAGAGACTCCTTGAATAAATCCCGCATTGCACTGCCTGGTTGTAAGATTTCTTCTTTGATATTATTAGTTACCACACATGGGTCATCATTTGTCTTACATCGCTCAAATATTTTTTGTAATAACCATGGCCATCCACCGGTGTTTTTTAATATATAACTACATGTTTCATCGCTATCATTCATAACATCATGTTGACGCAGGCTATGGTAGATTCCATTTTTTGCCCATCTTTTCAGACTTGTCTGCCTAAAAGAAGTGTCATACTCAATTTTTTCGCGCACATCAGACAGACTTACTACCCAATCCCATACAGCATGTGAAGATAGCAAAAATACAATTCTCATCCACTTCTGTTCCGTTTTTTTTGGATTTCTACAAAACTTTAATGCTGAGGTAATCGTTTGCTCAAATCCTACACTTAAGTTTGATAACTCCATTGATAAAACTATCTGTTCTTGATGTGAATGTTGATTCTTAAATTTTTGCAGCCAATCTACAATATTATCCACATTTGATGGTATTGTTGTGCACATCGTTAAATCCGGCATATCAGCAGGGACAAAGCGCTTAATCGCATACGGCAAAATTAATGAACCAAGTGCTTCTGACCCTAATATCAATCCGACTCCAGTTTGCCGTGGGTTTAAAGCACGTTCCTGTGAATAAGTCAGGACATTTGATTGAGTTTTACCTTTGCCTATTTCTATAAGACTGTGAAAACAATCAGGATCGTCTTTGGGTGCCGGCTTGTTGGAACTTAATTCTATCAAACGATTTTCAATATATTCTGTTGTGCCCATTAATCTAACAAGATTAGGGCTGCGTAGCCGGTATGCACCATTAACCGGCACTAATATACCTAAGCCGCACATCTCATCCAATATTCCTTGAAAAGTTCCTAAATCTATATCTTTAAAACCGTCATGCCACCAGTCATCAACTAATGCTAAAATATTTTGCGGTGCATATTCTCGTGCAAAACTGTCACGAATTGCTAACTGATCCTGAATCATGGTCCAAGCGATAGCCTTATAATGATCGTCCAGATTAAGTGTTAATTCAAAGCGGTCTCTTATTTTGTTTCTTACTTCTTGACTATACAGTTCTTCTACATCTCGTGGGGTAACTTGGTATGGCGGCATGGTATGTCGTCTGCGCAACTTCAATATCAATTCTTCACAAATCATTTGAATTAATCCGGGGTGGTAATTTGTATATGAAAGTATCCGCAATACTGCGGCTTGACCACCAGGACCGTCAAAACGATACCCCAAATATTCTAATGGAAGACGCACCAGTTCCTGTGCGGTTCTTGGATCAATTGGTCCTACGCGTATCGGTGCTTTAAATTGCGCTAACGGATGATTCGGTATCGCTTGGAATCGCTGAACACTATTTAAACCTGCAAATATAACTTTGAACCGGTTCTGAGTTGATTTCATAATCTCACGCAATGCTACTACAATACGGAAATTATCTTCGGAGTCTGCATTCAGAAATGCATCAGCTTCATCAAACATCAATAGAATACGACGATGAGAAGATTCTGAATCAGTCATAATATTTTTTATCTGACGTGTAACACCTATCTCACTGGATGATACTTTGTTTAAAACAAGTCCTAAATCATGCAAAGTTTTCCCAATAATGCCCCAAATAGCATCTGTCTCACGAATAGAGGTAGTACTGGTACTGGTTCTGGTATCAATAATATTACGAATATCATTTACAATCGCATATTGATCATTATTTTGATTATGAAAAATCTTCTCAACATGACGAAGCAATGAAGATTTTCCAAGTTGACGTCCACCATATACAATACAACTGCCCGATGGATTAATTAAATCAGCTACATATTCATCTCGGCCAAAGAACATTTCTTCTGGAACTTCTCCTGCTATTGTATAAGGATTTATAGTGGCATATGGTAGCGAACATTTCAGGAACATTGGAAGCCGTTTACTCGGATCTGATTCGCCAGACAAATATACCAGCATGGTTTCATCAAACACAGTAATAGCCAGATCTCTTTTCCTGGACTCATTTAACAAATCTTTTCTTTGCTTTTCTGTTAATCGTCCTAAATAAAAGACAATGAAGTTCCTAACTGTAATTTTCTGTTCATGAAGGAAAGCACCTATAGTATCCGCGCCAGGTCTTTCCCACAGACACATAATATCATAAGAGTTATTTGACTGTGTCCCAAATTGTGGTATAGGACGTGCTAGGTCACTGGCAGACATTGATGCACGTGCATGCATCCATCCAGGAGCCCCGTTTACTTTTTGAATAGTTCTTCCTTGGATGAACTTAAATTGGAAACCTAAAAAACGTACTAATTTTTCAATATGGTTAATTACATCACCATGTCGTTCATCATTTTGCTTCAGCAATCTCCAACTATCTATAACGTCTGTTATATCTTTTCTTCTTAACGGTGATATATTCCCAAAATGAATACCTGCTATCGTACCATCATTATTTATCAATTTAACGCATTCTTTCAAATTATTTCTATGTTCTTCTTTAAACCATTCTTGTATCAATGGTGCTTTCATTTGAAAGTCACGCAATATCCCTTTATCATCAGGTTTGCCAAACCATGTATCTTCTATAGCCGTTTGTTGGTCAGTGGCTTCACGTAATCGCGAAATGCATTCATCTACAACTCGAGTATCACCATTATCAAGAGAAACTTGAACAAAATTAATAATAGAATCACGCTGATTATCTGGCATATTATGTAAATGCTTTATCAGACGCGGCATAAACTCATTCCATATCCTCTTTTGTTCATCCAAACGTAATACACGTGAATTGTCAAGATCAAACAAAACAGTATCCAAAGAATTTTTAGCTTCAAAAAAGTTGCGAGTTTCATCGACATCAATTTTTTCAACTTGTCCGCAATATTTTGATCTATCTTCTTCCGTAATAATTCCATCTACCACCGCTTGCTCAATAGTAATAAGTGCTTCAGACATTTCCTCACGCAAAGCACATCGCGCACCTTCTAATTCCTCGGAATATTTCTGCATGAAAATATCACTGCTATCTTTATCTGGCATAGCATCAAGAATACGTTCAATAAACCTGAAATCTTTTTTCTCAATCCATAGATCAAAAACCATCTCTAATGTACGTCCATTAGCGTAAGCTTTACATAAAGATAATATTAAATCATGATATGGTATTTCATCTTCTTTTTCCTTAGAACTTATAGTTACTTCTGGAATCATCAATAACTGGTGCAGTAACGCATGTTCAAGACTATCTGCATTTTTCAATAACCAGAAAAATTTGTCAGTTTCCCATTTAGGAAGATTCAGTTCTGATGGAGACATACTGAGAATATCACGAACATCTGCACAGCTTCGAGCCAAACAAAGATAAACAGCATAGTCAGTCATACTATTACTTTCCGTCAACATTTTATGCAGAAAAGCCTCAGCATCAGGCAATGTTTCTTTTAATTTTTTACGTAAATTATTTACATGTTCTGATTTCCAGTTTACTTTACCAGCTGTGACGGCTTCACGTTCAACGTAGTCACACCACTGTTTTGCTAAACCTACAGTTTCAATAATGTCACCTATTAGTTGGTCTCGTGGTACTCCAACGATTTCACGTGATTTTGGACCTGCAAGCTTGCGATCAATATTCTGAATAATATCAGGAAGCTCTTTTTTATTAGACCATTTATTTAGTATCATTCGAACTTCATTTACAAGTTCTCTCTGATCTTTGCAAACTGGTTGCAATAAAGCGTTCAATTCACCCTTTGGTCCAATTAAATGTCTCCATACTTCTACAGCACGCAACAGATTTGAACGATGTTTAGTAGCGTTTTCCAACCAATTTTTCGTGTTATTCACAACTGCCTTTATTGCTGATTCACGCTGTTCACTTCCAAACGCCTCATACAAATCTTCTGGCTGAATAACTATACCAAATCTGGTAAACTCCTCAATAGCGTTAACAGTTCCTGCTAATGCCGGCATTTTTGTCGGGCAATGCAGCCAATCCTGCAAATCGCAAGTAGGCGCCAATAGGGTTGCCCGCATAGCTGCGCTTAAAGCAATTGCTGACTCTTCTTTGGAAAAAATTATGGTATCTGAATTATTAAACGCAATCGAACGTAAATCTTCTACAAACAAATCAGACCCTGGGGACAGCCATAATGAACCTTGAAGAGCTGACAACAACCACGGTTTAATTGCATGTTGGTAAGATAATCCTTCTTTTTCACTTGCTATAGCAAGATTATACGCGGTAGGAACATCCTCTTCTGCTATTAATGACCAGCAAAAATCACCGATAAAATCTGTTGAACCACTGTTGCTGATTATCGTGGCTATTTCTTTTGAACTTCTCAGTAATCCTGTTGACTCGGTGATATCGTCCGACGACTTTGGTACATCAACCATTTTATTTTCATCGGATTCAATACTTTCAGGTGTTTTCACAACCGTAGTTTTCTCATTCACAGGTGGTGGTGTAGGCACAATGTCATCTATAAAGGTTTCTTCAGTAATATCTACAGTGTTTTCATTGTCATCATCCACATCGACGACATCTTCAGGAATTTTTCCTGCTATTTCACTATCTGATGTGAATGGTTCGCTATTAATAATAGCTGCAGTTGCTTCACAAGTAGACTGTTCAATTGGTTCGTATTCTTCAGTATTTGCTATCTCATTAGTAGTGATATTTCCATCATCACCATCATTGGGTGATATCGGTGGTGTATCATCATTATTTATCAATTGTAATTTGAGAATATCGTATATGCCTGTAATTTCTTCTTCAAGAGTGCCAAGTTGCACTCGTAATGTTTTTTTCTCGGTAATTTTTTTAGCTTCTGATATTTTCTGATCAATTTCACAATGTCGAGATAATAAGTTCTGAAACTTTAGTATATTTTCTATACACACACCACGTTTTTCAGAGGGACAATTCTTTGCTTGCCACAATTCAACAGTTTCACATTCAAATAACTGCAGTTGACCAGCACAACATTCACATAACTCATCAATAGCACTTTGTAGTTTATTTATTCCCTGTTCAAGTTCTGCTTTTTTCTGTTCTGTTATCGTGCGCACCTGCGAAATAAAATCCTCAATCATCTTCCATTCAGTCGAATCTGCTGGTAAATTACGTAAGTCAGAAAGTATTGTATCCAAGCAAGTACCCATCACCAAATTTGTTTGAAGAGTTGCATTTGATAATTTTTTATCAGTATTAATTGAAGGTTGTTCAGTATTATCATTAATTTCTGACTGACAAATAATATCTTTCTTTTTTTCAGGTGTTTTATCGATCTTTGGAATCATATTTTTTTTATTTGAAAATTGAACATTTTTAAGAACATCAAAATCTTCTTTTAAAGTTCCACCAATACAAAATAACATTAACGCCACTTCATCTTTATCAAATATCGGGAACTCTTTATTGAAATCTTCACAAAAATTGTTTAACTCATCCAAAATCTTTACATCAGTAAGAGTTTGATTTACAACTATCTTCTCTGGTGTCATACGATTACGTTTATTGTAAAATGTTTTCACAACAGAAAGCAGTTCAGTATTCCCACACACCCAAACATTTAATATTGCAACAAACAGTTGGGGCAATATTTGACACTTATTAATTACAAGCAATTCAAGCAAAGAAGATGGTGCTTGAAGGATTTCATTATTTCTAAATCTATTTAATTTTATTCGACTATTCAATAAAGCTTTCTCAAAAATCAATTTAACATATTGAGGTATTGCTAAATTTTTACGATTATCTAAAACAAATCGTACGACATTTGAACGAAACTCTTTAGACATTTTCTCATTATACACAAGTATATACTGAGGATTTGAACTTGTTTCTGTCATCTCACACTTCCAATCATTTGGATTTATATTATGCTATCTATCATACAAAAACTTAGTAAGATAAATATCTTTGTAAGATTATAGGCATATATTTTCAATATGTAAATGGAAAATAGAACTATTTTCACAGTCATCCCATAGGCCCTATTATTTCAAAAGTAATATTTTTACTAT
>CAZNLA010000251.1:641-7836 GCA_964573385.1 uncultured bacterium | reverse complement strand
TCGACAGGCTCAGTGACCGGTAGAAATCACGGTCACTGAGCTTGTCGAAGTGACCATATCTGAAAACTTTTCTAATTTATTTGGGTTATAGATATCTTTTAATCAGTATTTGGGATGCCGGTTGATTTGCGTATTACTAATTCCACCGGCAAAGTGACTGTTTCCACTGGTAATGTATTATCATGCAGGTGTCGTAGTAACAGTTTTACCGCCTGGCGACCAACTTCAACTAATGGTACGTGAACTGTTGTTAAAAAGCTGTTACCGGACGCATCAATAATAGGGATACTATCATCATAACCCACCAGACTGATATCTTCCGGGACGCGGATATCCGCGCGTAATAATGCCTGGTATATATTTGTTGCCATCAAATCCTGGCGCGCGATTATCGCGGTTACTTTTTTACTTTTTTTAATTATTTCAATTTGGTTATCAATATCATGGGCAAATAATGTGTAATCCTGGTTATACATGCAATCATCAGGATTTACCCCGGCATCAATACATGCCTGTATCGCGCCTTCTTTGCGGAATTTATGCGGAACCCCGGCACTATCAAAAAAATGTCCGATCCGTCGGTGTCCGAGACTAAGCAAATGCTGCATTAACGCGTATCCACCGGCGTAATCGTCAGTAATAACTGTAGAACAATCCGGCAGAGGAGAAATAAGCGAAACAATGGGACGGTCGGCGAATTGATGGCATTTTCTTAATTGTTCCGCCATGGTGTCAAAAGATCCATAAATAATCGCACCATCCACTTCGCCATGCTCAATAACCATGGGTAAACGAACATCAGGAACAGCCGGGTTAAAAGCAGATGATGACATTACCATACCACCAAATCTTTCTGTTTCCAATACCTCCAATGCTCCTAATAGCAAGGGATTAAAATACTCATCATTTACAGATATATGGTCATGAATTATTAAACCTATTAAATATGATAATGGCGCTTTTCCCGCTTTACGATATGCTAATCGCCGTGCTGCCTGGTTTGCCGCCGGATTATAACCCAGTTCTTTCGCCGCTTTTCTTACTCTTTCACGGGTTTCTTTGCTTACATGGGTATCATTATCACTCATTACTGCCCAACGGGCGGCAGCCTTTGAAACCCCGCAATAATCGGCTATATTTTGCAGGGTTACGATATCACTTGTATGTCGAGTAGATATTTTATTTTTGCTCATGTCATTATATCCTTGTGGTATTATACAATTCAAAACTGTTGGATGCAATTACAATTTAGTTTACCGGATTACAGAATTATATTAACATCGGTAATGAATGTCAATAGAAATAGTGTGGAAAAAACTTTCGTGAGCATGATGTTCGCAATACATTAGGTTTTGCAATAGCCACTAAAAATAATTAATTCCACAGTCTGGTTGTAACACCAATGAACCGTGGAATTAATAGTTTGTATTTATACCGGGCAAGATATGTTTATCTCGATTTTTTCTTTCTTTTTTCTACCGCTTTTTCCCGGCGTTGTCTGGTATCAGATACTTTTGGTTCCAGCATGGCGCACATAGTTGTCAGTTGTTCTTTGAAATCCGGCAATGTTGTTGGTTGTCCCATCTGGCCACCGGATTGTTGCAATATCATCGGTAACAACATATCTTTATCCGCCATTGCCAATGCCTTGCGCGCACTGGATAACGCTTCGCCATATCTGCCACTGGATTGATAGAAAAATGCTTTCATGTAATAGATATACGCGCTATCCGGGGCATTTTGCATAAGGTTATCAAATTGCATAACCGCGCCGGCACTGCGTTGATTTTGCAGCATCCGGGGCAGATTCTTCAATGCGTCTTCGTTGTTTTTATAATATTTGTTGAACTTATAATACTGTACAAACATTGGCACAAACTTAATTGCCAAAAATGACAACAGAGCGACAATTATTAAAACAAAAAACCATCCCCAGTGTATCGCAGGTAGTCCTGGTATTATAGTTGTTGGTTTTAGTTGAAATAACCCAACAATAATCAACGCCAGCAACAATACAACACCGGCGATTATAGCTATCGCTTTCCAACGCGAAAAGTTTGGCATCATGATATTCAAAAGCTCCTGAAAATAAACTTGTTTGTATTAGGATGATTTATTATACCTGAAATTAGTACCACTTGCGAAGGGGGGATGGTGACAGCGATTTGCCGTTGTTTTGTGATGATTTGATATAATGACACAGAGATGCACAGAGGAGACACAGAGATGCACGGAGGGTTTTTATAATTAAAAATTAATAATGCAAAATTAAAAATTATTTTATCTATTACACAGAGATGCACAGAGGGTTTTTGAAGAGTGAAATTTGGAAGAGTGAAGGGTGAAAATTAATAATTGGAAACCTAATTAAAAATTAATAATGCAAAATTAAATATTATTTTGATTTCAAGATATAGATACTTAATGCAGTTGGGTGGTTGATTATATAATTTACAATTTGCAATTAACAAAAATCACGCATTAGTAATTTTTGACTTAGGTTTTATTAAGAACTTCACAACTGCTGCCATACTGGCGATAAAACCGAGTATGGTTCCGCAAATTATTAATACCAGACCGCCGTTAAATATACCCAGGCTGTCGTTCCATAAATGCGCGTTTGTTGATTGTAATATTTTTTGTGCCAGCATGGCGTAATAACCTTTCAATGCCACCACAGCAAGTATTGAACCGATGAATCCGTAAATAAGTCCTTCTATAATAAATGGCAAACCTACTGTTGCGGGTGTTGCTCCTACCATCATCATAATCACTACTTCTTTTCGGCGGGCAACTATTGTCAGTTCGATGGAATGGTGGATGATTACAAAAGCAAGCAGTGCCAGTAAAATACCCAGCATTACCCCGGCAGTTTGCATATTACTGCGTGCCGCAATCAGGAAATTTGATACATCCTGATCCCGTTGCACTCTGGCTACCTCTGGCATTGCTTCGATAATCGCTTTAATGCTTTCGATATTTTCTATATTTGATGGCTTTACAGATACGGCATCCGGCAAAGGGTTTTTCCCCAACAATTTATCCAGACCTTCAAATTTTTTCTTGTAGTTATCCCACGCATCTTCTTTTGGTATAAACTCCACACTTTCAACGGAGTTAAGTTTTCCAATTCTATCTGATAACTCCATCGCCTTATCACGTGATGTTTCCGGATAAAAATATACCATGAATCTGACGCGGTTAATGGTATTTTCAATAAGGTACTTGGCGTTAATTTGCAGTAATCCCACCATGCCGATAATCAGCATAGTAGCTATGACACAGGCAACGGCGGCAAATGCCATATCCAGATGCCGGCGAATCCCCTGAAAAGTTTCTGCTATTATAAATTCAATACGTGAAAACATGGTGGCCTCCCGTTAAATTTCCGGGGCGTTAAAGTCGCCACCTGATTCATCAAAATCATCATGGTAATAACCACTTTCCAACTGGTCGGCTATTACGCAACCGTTGTTGACGGATATTACCCTTTTACGCATTTTATCTACAATATCTCGGTCATGGGTTGCCATTATCACCGTTGTTCCCTTGGTGTTAATCGCTTCTAACAGGCGGATAATATCGCGGGAAGTCTCCGGGTCTAAATTGCCGGTAGGTTCATCTGCCAATAACAAAGGGGGATGGTTAATAAGGGCGCGGGCTATACATAATCTTTGCTGTTCACCGCCGGATAATTGCAGGGGGAAAGCTTTTGCCCGTTCACCCAACCCAACCTGGTCCAACAGTTCGTTAACCCTTTTTCTTATAATATTGTGTGGTGTATCAACTACCTGCATGGCGAATATCAGGTTTTCACGCACCGTTTTATATTCCAACAGTCTAAAATCCTGAAAAACCACACCCATGCGTCGTCGCAACCGGGCGACACCGCCGGCATTAAGCCTGCCAACATCATGTCCTTCAACCAATACCCGTCCGATAGAAGATTTCTCCTCGCGGTATATTAATTTTAATGCTGTTGATTTCCCCTGGCCGCTAGGGCCAACGAGAAAGACGAATTCGCCTTTGCGAATACGCAGGTTAATATTACGAAGCGCAGTGACTCCACTGGGGTAAGTCACAGAAACTTGCTGAAATTCAATCATTGGTTGTTCTGTCACGCATTGATTATATAGTAATTTTGCTGAAAATCAACCAGTCTACCCACATTATTTTCAAAAAAATGAGATTATTTTTCTTTTTTTAATCAATACCTTGCATGTTGTGCCATTTATTTAGTATAATTCACTCCGGTTTACCGTGCCTTTACCGGCACAACAAATTTGAGGAGTAATCCGATGGCAAGCAAAAAACAGTTATTAAGCTGCGAAGCAAAAGATTTCGTAGCGGCTATGAATCCGAAAAAAGAAGCAGTCCGCAAAACGAGCCCACGCATGCGTTCATGCAAAGCTCATCACGTACGCAGCTGGACATAGTCTTTCATTTTAAATTCCCGGGGGTATAACATTCCCGGGTTTACCCATTAGTTATCAGTCTGGAGGCAATACAAATGAGCGTAACACAGCTTTCAGTTTTTATCGAAAATAAACCAGGCAGATTAGCATCAGTAACCCGCTTACTGGGTAAGTCAGGAGTTAACATTCGCGGTTTCAGCATTGCTGATACCGAGGATTACGGTATTCTGCGCTTATTGGTGTCAGACGAAGAAAAGGCACGTGAAATCCTGCGGGCTAATGAGTTCATGGTTCACGAAAGCCAGGTTATAGTTGCCAGAGTTCCTGACTGTCCGGGTGGATTCGCCGAAGTGCTCGATACCATTGCTGAATTACACATCAATATAGAATACACCTACGCCACCGCGTCATCACTTATCGCGTTCGGCGTGGATAAACGTGAAGAAGCAGAAAATAAATTAATCGCCGCCAATGTTTCTTTGTTAACAAATGAAGAATTAAAAAAATTATAACCGAATATATTTTAAGCCGGACACTTTTTATAGGGTGTCCGGCTTTTTTTTGTTCGTAATTTTGTATTAAGAGAGATATTTCCAAGACTTAATTAAAATAAATTAGACAAGTTTTCAGTTATTTAAGAATAATTTATGCCTTTTATAAGTCACCACTCCGTGGTTAATATATATTAAAATTGTCAGAATACGGTTGACACCGGTTGAAATCAATTCTATTGCCAGTAAGTGGCCTTAATAAAAATCCTAACAGGATGCTCGGAATACTATTGTTTAAACAGGTTTTGCATTACATTCTTAAATTATAGTAATTGCCGATGAATATTGTTACACCATTCGCTTCTTTTATTGTTTCCTTTACTAATTTTGATGGTAAAATATAGGTATGTATCATAAACCACATTTACGCGAAGTTGAAGAGGAAGAAAGGGAAGATGCCGAGAAGGAAGCGCGGGTGGATGGGTATATTGACCCATTACCGGTGGCGGGTGATTTTATATTGCAATTATATGGCAAGCTTCTTTTTGTTTTTGGGATAGTATTTTTTATTCTGTTACTGGTATTAATACCTTATTTAATAAAGGTGCTGGTTTCTCCGTTATTGCCCATCATCAGTGCGGGTGTTATTGTAGTTATGACATCAATAATCGGGGCACGTATTGAACGGCAGAATGTTGCTATTTTACCTACATTTATATTACTGTTGATAATTTTTGCGGCATTTGCTGTTTATTCTGTAGTTAATTCATATATTTATGCGACAATTATATTGATATTTCTGGTTATTACTGGCATACTTGTCGCAGTGCGGTTATACAATTCAGCAATAATTGATAAATAAACGGTATTGGCCGTTTTTTATTGAGATATATCGTCTTTTACGAATATATTTGACTTGTGCTTACTGCTTCAGTATAATTAATCGACACACAGTCTATGGCTGTGTCGTATTGTTACGGATTCGATATCCTGCATTATATCTTAGGCAGTGCTTTATTATATATGGATAATTCCATAATAAAAAAAGTACTGTGATAATTATTTCGGAGTGAAATTTTATGAAAGTTCAGAATGTCTGGCTTACCACGATTCTGGTTCTCACCGTGGTTGCTTTTCTCGCTGTTTTTCAGCCGGTTACTAAAACCGCGCGGAAAGACCCCAGCGACTCGACTAAATATCTGCGTCCTTATGCGGTAGCGGATTTTAATCCACTTGTACAACCCAAGCCAACCATGACATTGGGAGCAACAAATGGGCTGGCACTATATGTATATCAACCACAGTCCGATTTGCGCTTAGGGCTGGATTTACGTGGTGGTATGCGGGTAGTGGTAGAAATGCCCAATAAATCCGAATTAATTTACCCACTTACAGATACTTACCCACGCGAAAACAAAAAGATGATGTTATCTGAGATTGAACAGAAAAAATCTGCTTTAATCGATGAAATCAATAAATTGAATCCTAAAGGTTTGGGCGATAATAGTGAAGTGTTTTTTAACTATGTATTAAATACCACAAAAACAGCCTATAACTTAAATGTTGATATCACAACCTTCCCGATTAGCCAGAACGAAGCCAAAGAGCAATACGACCTGACAAAACAGGCGATGATTACCGTATTTGGTAAAGATAAGTTCAGCAACCCGGCAGGTGCCGATACCATGAAATATTATAAACAGGTTGATAAAAGTCTGCAGGATGAAACCCGCACTACTTTGGAAAAACGTGTTAACCCGGACGGTACCAAAGAAATAACTTCATATAATCAGGGGGCAAACCAGGTTGTACTGGAAATCCCGGGCGAACGGGACCCTGAACATGTACAGCAGATTCTTGGCCAGACCGCTAACCTGACATTCCATATTTTAAATGAAGCTGTACAGGTAAGAAGTGAAGCGGATACTGCGGGTGGACCTGAAAAAGTTACCATAACCCGTAATAGCCTGGCGATTACTGATGAAGATGCGTTAAAAGATGCTATACCGGTATTGCGCGGTAATGATATTCGTCCCGGTTCATGTTTGATCATGCCCGATCAGGAGAATCCGGAATTCTATTCAGTAACCTATCAGGTTAAAGAAGAAGCGATTCCTGAGTTCGCGGAAATCACCGACCAGTACAGTAAAAAGACCCTCGGAAGAGGCCGGTTGATGGCAATCGTATTAAACGGTAAAGTTCAAAGTGCTCCCGAAATTATTGAACGGTTAGGAAAAGATGTTCGTATTACCGGCAAATTTGGGAAAACAGAAGCGTTAGACCTGAAAA
>CAZNLA010000251.1:0-631 GCA_964573385.1 uncultured bacterium | reverse complement strand
ACCTGAAAATATTATTGAATGCCGGTGCATTAAAGATTCCGGTTAAAATAGTTGAAAACCGCACTGTCAGTGCAACCCTGGGTGAAGAATCAGTTAACATGTCATTATTTGCCGGTATTGTCGGTTTTATCGCAGTTTTAGTATTTATGATTGCTTATTACCGTTTGCCCGGTTTGATGGCTTGTTTCGCCTTGATAATTTACGTATTCCTGTCGTTACTGGTAATGAAAATGTTCCCGGCTTTCACCCTGACCCTGCCAGGTATCGCCGGTTTGATTATCTCCATCGGTATGGCGGTTGATGCTAACGTTATTATCTTTGAACGTCTTAAAGAAGAATTAAGGTCAGGCAAGCCGGTTGAACATGCGATTGAAGTCGCGTTTGCCCGTGCCTGGACAGCAATTTTGGACTCTAACGTCGCATCAATTATTACCGGAACTATTCTGTATGCGTTGGGTACCGGTGCTATCCGCGGTTTCGCAGTTACACTGCTTATCGGTGTAGTTGTTTCATTATTCACCGCTGTTTCTGTCACCCGATTATTCATGCGCATGCTTACTCATTCAAAAGCTGGACATAACCTGAAGGCATACGGCCTCTAATTCATAAAACTACGAAATGAGGCCAAATG
>CAZNLA010000250.1:0-7868 GCA_964573385.1 uncultured bacterium | reverse complement strand
CAATTCCCAAAAGTCCCACCCCGAAGGAGAGGGGAAGAACGTCAATCTGGGACTGACACCGAGTGACGAAGTCAGGAAGGTGTCTGTCCCATCAGGATTATGCAAAGTTTTGCAATTACCTTTTAAAATTAAATACTGAAAACTAAACACTGAAAACTATTTCATAGGCCTTATTAAATGACATTAACCGACAAAGATGGATTAAATATATCAGATGCTACAAAACTTCGGGCAATTCCATGGTTTCTTGCATCCGGTACTTTTAATACGGTCTTTTATTTATGGACATTTGGCGGTTCTTTATTTCTGCTTTTTCTCAGTGAATTAGGATTGCCGAAGGGGCAGATTGGTGCATTGCTGGCATTATTCCCTTTTAGTGGTGTGCTGGCACTATTCCTGTCACCATTAGCTTCACGGTTAGGACGAAAAAAAGTTTTCATTTGGTGTTATGGTATACGTAAATTTGTCATGGCTTTACTGCTTTTATTACCGTTAATCATCTCTATTCACGGTCGTAACATCGGTCTTATATTTCTTTTTACCATCCTTATAATATTCGCGTTATTACGCGCTTTTGCAGAAACCGCATCTTACCCGTGGGCACAAGAATTTATCCCCAATAATATCCGTGGCAAAGTAACCGGAATGAGTATAATTCTCGGTACCGTTATCTCCGCGATAGCATTGTGGATTGCCGGACGGGTAATAGCCAACAGCAACGGACTTAATGGTTACATGTTATTGATAGCTATCGCATGCGTATTTGGCGTATTTGGCGTATTTTTCATGTTTAAGGTTCCTGGTGGTGCGCCACAACATAAAACAGAAGAAATCTCAGAATATCGGAATAATGTATTAAAAGCACTGCGCGATACAAACTTCTCATCATTTTTAACAGGTACCGGGTGCATTACATTGGGTTCAACGCTATTGGTCAGTTTTTTACCCTTATTTATTAAAGAAAAACTGGGGATATCCCCCGGTAATGTGGTCTCGCTAGATATCGCAATTATGGTAGGTGGCGCGTTATCCGGATTATTATTGGGTAAATTGACCGACCGTGTGGGCAGTCGTCCTGTTTTAATGATAGTATCAGCAGTCGCTTTGCTAATTCCACTGGGATGGTTGCTTATACCCCGCCATTTCACCGGCACCATCTTTTTATGCATCGGTTTATACCTGTTATATGGCGTAGTTTCCAACGGATTAATGCTGGCATCCGGCAGATTGCTTTTCAATAGCGTCATCCCCATAAAAGATAACACCGCATACACCGCAGTTTATTACGCCTGGATAGGCATGACCGGTGGTGTAGCAACACTGCTTGCAGGTTCATTATTATCGTCATTCGGCAATTGGCAACAAAATATTGGCCCAATAATCATTGATGGCCAAACCATGATATTCATATTTTCCATGTTGCTGTTATCAGCAGGATGGTGGCAATATAGCCGGGTAAAACCGGACGATATATATTCAACCCGTGATGTGCTGAAAAGTATATTTCAGGTGGTTAAGTGAGAAAGAAATGACAAATCAACAATCAGATAAATTAAAACGGTTTTCACAGCATCGGTTTGGTATGTTTGTGCATTGGGGGTTGTATGCCATTAATGGCTGGCACGAACAGGAGATGTGGCGGCGGCGGGTGTCACGGGAAGATTATATTCCATTGATTGATAAATGGAACCCGGTTAATTTTAACCCGAATGCATGGCTGGACCTGGCGCAGGACGCGGGGATGGAATACCTGGTTTTCACCACCAAACATCACGATGGTTTTTGTCTATTTAACACCAGCCTGACTGATTTTAACGTTATGAATTCACCATACCAGCGGGATATTCTGGGTGAATTGGCGGAAGCGTGCCAGCGTCGCAATTTTCCACTGGGGGTATATTATTCGGTGGTGGACTGGATGCAGCCGAATTACCCGAATCAGGGAAGGCATCATGAGATACCGGCGCAACCCGGTGATACCCCGGATATGAAAAAATATATAGAATTTCTGCGGGCACAGGTTCGGGAACTTTGCACTGGTTATGGTCCATTGCATTCTTTCTGGTGGGATATGAATGTGGAGAAATACCATGACCCAACTATTAATCAACTGATAAGGGAGTTGCAGCCGGATTGTTTTATTAATAACCGCGGTATGGATGATGGTGATTTTGGTACCCCGGAGCGCGATTGGAACGACCATGCCGGCGCGTCTGGTGTGCCGGTTGAGGCTTGCCAGTCAGTAGGGATGGAAAGTTGGGGATACCGGCAGGATGAAAGCTATTATTCAGACCGACACATTATGCGCAGCATGGACCGGTTTCTGGCAAAAGGCGCAAATTACCTGTTGAATGTCGGCCCACAATCAGATGGCGTTATCCCGGATAAAAGCACAGCAATGCTGCGCCGCATAGGTAAATGGTATAAAAAAGTACGACTTGCTTTTGATAATACAGAAACCCTGGGAGAAGTGCCGGGAATAACAGGAAGCATACTGACACGAAAAGAGAATAAATATTACCTGCATCTGCCAGCAGATTTTATAGGTGAAGATATTATTATAAAACCGTTACAGCAATTACCTGTTAAAGCAATTTTACTGAACAATGGTCAAATTTTGCGATGTGCTAATGACATGACCCCATCTCAACATTCAGAACGAACAGGATATCTGCGGGTGTGTGGTTTGCCCATAAACGAAATGGCCAATAACTGTATGGTGATAGAATTAGAATTTGAAACCATGCCGGAATGGCCAACAGTTGACGACAACAAAAAAGTTTCTGATGTTAATATAATGTAGATACAAAACTATTTTTTGCGGAACTTATAAGGTGATATATCAAACCTTTGCCGAAACCGTTTGGCAAAATATGCTGAATTAACAATTCCTACATTACCGGCGATTTCTTCTATTGATAAATTAGTTCGGCGAAGCAACCCGGCAGCACGTTCCATGCGGATAGCTTCCAGCCGGTCATGTATTGTCATGCCGGTGGTAGCTTTAAATTGCCTGGTTAAATGTCGTAAACTCATTGATACTTCCGTTGCTATTTCTTCAAGAGTAATCGGGTTGTTAAGATTTTCCTGCAACAATTCATCAACCCTGGTGATAAGTTGAGATGTCGTTTCTATCTGTTTTTTTTCATCAGATGGCGTTTCAATAAGGCTTACCAACGACGCGTAAATCACCCCCAAATAACTGTTAGCACGCAATTGCCATCCTGGTAATTGCAAATTTATTGTTTCATATATTTGTGTTACTACCCAAATTAGTTCCGGACAAACAGGCCATTGTTTTTTACGTGGAGTAATTAATGCGTGGTCAAGGTCAAACGACAACACCAACCACAAACATGGCTGGTCGTGGGTCTGCCACTGGTGCACAGTACCGGGAGAAAATAAAACAATACTACCGGATTCGACATGCTGGGTTTCCCACGGTGTTATTAATGTAATATCCCCTTTAAGCAAAACAAAACCTTCATAAAAACGATGATTATGACGGGAAACCGTTGTGTTTTTACCTGACAAATTACAATTAACCCAATGACATTCCAATAATCCTGCCGGATACGACCACTTATGCAAAACCGTAGACAGCAAATCACATATTTTACTTAATTCCGCATGACTATACGGAAACGATGATATTTGAACCATTTTTATATTACCTTAACCTGACCCAAAATATTTGTGAGCAAGATGATCGAAAACATCGGGTTTTGCATTTTTTTCAGTAATTCAATAAATAACAAGACTTACACATCCATTAGGAATGATTCTTTAAAATAGCCATTTCAACAGAAACTGCGATAAGTTATTGCAAAAACACAAACTTGTCCCAATTGTAGTGAAAAATGTCCTGATTGTATATATATTTTTTATTTCATCCACGATTTATAAATATATAATTCTGGCATCGTTACGTTGCATATGCATGCAGAGATTTATTTATGTTATCAGAAAAATTGGAAACAGAATTAACAGATATTGAACAGGTACAAATACGCGCCTTGCCATGGGCATTGGCGCATGGCGTGTTTAATACTATTTTTTCATTGTGGACATTTGGTGGATCGTTGTTCCTGTTATTCCTTCACGAACTGGGATTGCCAAAGGGTTATATTGGCGCATTGTTATCATTATTTCCCTTCTGTGGCATTATTGCATTATGGTTTGCCCCCATGGCCGCCCGTATCGGGTGGAATAGGGTATTTATCACCTGTTATGGCAGCAGAAAATTGGTGATGGCACTTCTTTTGTTACTACCATGGATAATAAACACTGCCGGAGATACCGCCGGATTATGGTGGTTGGTAGGTGTATTAGTTATTTTTGCCATCCTTCGCGCTTTAGCGGAAACAGCATATTACCCATGGTCGCAGGAGTTTGTGCCCAATGCCATTCGCGGAAAATTCACCGGTATGAGCCAACTGTTGGGTACTGCCGCCGCCGGCATCGCATTGTTTGTGGCCGGTAATTTTATTGGTACCGGCACCGGATTACCCCGTTACCTTATTTTACTGGCAATCGGTTGTGTATCCGGCATTATAGGTGTTATCTGCATGACCCGCATTCCCGGTGGCGCGCCACGGGTGGCAAACGAATCAAACCCAACACATTTGGATGAAATGAAGACAGTGTTGAAGGACAAAAACTTTCTTGCTTATCTGGGTGGTATGAGTGGGATTACGATAGGTACAATGCTGATGATTTCTTTTTTACCATTGTATCTGAAAGAATATCTGGGTATATCATCCGGTGTAGTGGTATCTCTGGATGCTGCGGTTATGATTGGTAGCGCGTTATCCAGCCTGGCATGGGGATGGGCAGCCGACCGGGTGGGAAGTCGACCTGTGTTGATGACATCACTGGCAATAGGATTACTTGTTCCGCTGGGATGGTTGCTGCTACCACGGCATATATCCGGTTTGATTTTCTGGTGTATCACGCTTTATTTTTTATATGGTGTTGCGACAGGAGGTATTTTGGTCGGTTCCAGCCGTTTACTCTTTAACAGCGTAATTCCATCCGATCGCAGCACTGCTTACACCGCGGTTTATTATTCCTGTATGGGCGTTACCGGCGGCATTGCACCATTAATAGCAGGTGGCATCTTATCCGCGTTCGCCATTATTTTACCACTAAGTAACGCGTTTAATGCTTATCATGTCGTATTCATCATATCACTGCTACTTTTTTTGCTGGGATGGTGGTTATACGGAATGGTATCGCCAGATGGTAAATATAGAACCCGTGAAATAATTTCTAAAATGTTTCTTAATTTTAATAAACAAAAAAAATAACAGGGTGAATGACAGATATGAAATCCATTAATCAAAAAATATTTGAAAATATTGAAAAAGCCTGGGAAATATCATGGTCACTATATTACCGTGAGGACACAAATCTGTTTTATGATTATGTTTCTGATAATGACCCGGCATATAGTCAGGCACATTTACCTACACCCGATGAGGTGAAACAACAGTTCCCAAACTTATGCAGTTGGGGTACCGGAATGGAAGATAGCGCCATCAGTGCCGGAGTCTGGATGGCTACTATATGCGATCGTTTCGAGTCTACCGGTGATGAGACCATGAAAAAATACGCTGATAAGGTATGGGAAGGAATGAAATTACTTATGCGGGTATCTAAATCTTCCGGATTTCTGCCACGTAGCGTATGCCTTGCTGATGGAACAAGCCACTATATCAACAGTTCACGCGATCAATACACTCATTATTGCCATGGTATCTGGCGTTTTTACCATTCACCACTATCAGATGCTGAACAACGTGACGCCATGTGTCAGATTATGACTGAGATATGTCAGCGAATGGAAGCTAATATTTTACCAGAAAATGATTTTTCTTTTTGTCAGGAAGATGGCAAGCCGGGACATGGTGTTAATAAAATGTGGGAAAACTGGGGACCTCACGAATGGGCCCGGTTACCAATGATTTATGCCATAGGATGGGATCTTACCAGTGATGCACATTGGCGGAATATGTATCAACGTTATGCATGGGAAGCAGCATACAAGTCAACTAATGTGCCGGATAATCACCCCGCGTACGCACTACAACAAGCAATCTTTTCATTTGAACCGCTGATAGCTATTGAATCCATAGATTCTGACTTGCGCATGGCATGGTTACAAGATATGAAATTATATGCAGACGCAATACAATCATACACAAAGCAATGCCTTGAATATACCCCTGTAATTATAACTGAAACAGACTGGAGAAAATGGCCTACTCAGGATCATGGAAATGGTCCGTGTCCAACATGGCCTGATGGTGAGAGAATAGAAGACCGTACAGTCCGTGAACCTGCTGAGTCTATACTATCACAACTGATGGTACCTGACCGACCACTTCCTGCAGACCAGATTGAGCTATTTTATCATTTTTTACAACAAACAAAATATGAATTATCTTTCATGTATGGCCTGTTTTACCATGTTGCAGCATATTGGCGGGCAGTAAAATGTGGTGTGCTATGTATATAAATATATCCTGAGTAGATTTAAAGGTATAATTTTATCTAATAAAGGAAAATAAATGAAAACAGAAATAAAACTTAAAAATCATTCTGTAGAACTATTCAGGCCGGCATTGGTAAAAAAAAGCCGATGGTTTTGCTGGTTCCCATCGTTGATTATAATGCCTGATGGTATTTTATGGGCGGTTATGCAGGCAAACGCGGATATTCACGTATCTGATTCATGTTGTTATCTTTCACGGTCACGGGATAAAGGTTTAACATGGGAAGAACCATTTGTAATCGGTGACGCCGGATTGAACCATTTGATATTGCTGGATGACAGTGCCATGATTATTCCATATTATTTGCGACCTCGTCATGACGGTGCAATTGGCGCTCCATGTAATATACTTTCACCAACAGGTGAACTTTCAATGCTGCCATCCGGCGTAAATGTCAGAGGATTTCCAAATATTCCCAAACCTTTTTCTTCGGATTTATCTACAGCAGGATTTGTATTTAATGGTCAGGTTATTAAAGGAAATAATAATGAATATCTGACAACGTTGTATGGCACATTTGCGGGAGACGAACGATATTCATTGCTGTTGGCTGAATCAGAAAATGGTTTTGACTGGAGAATTCGGTCAATTATTGCCGGTCCGGAATGCAATTTAGATGGTGAGGAAGGCCCATGTGAATCGGCTATTTGCAGATTGCCTGATGGTCGTATTATGTGCGTATTCAGGCTTGCGTCTTTTGTTCCATATGGTCAGACATTCAGCAGTGATGATGGTAATAACTGGTCTGTGCCAAACACCATAACACCATTTTCAGTAGAACCGAGTTTGCAGATAATGGATAATGGAGTAATTGCGTTATCTGGTGGTCGTCCGGGGATATCATTATGGATAAATAGTGACGGAAGCGGAAAAGAATGGGAAAACATTGATATTATCGCCGCACATAATAACTTTGTTCCGGATGATTGCATAAATCCAAATTCACAAATGGGATGGATAAGCCGTGATGATATGATAAAACAAGGTTTAGGTGGTTTTACATCATGCTATACAGAAATTGTGAAATTAGATAATGAAAACTTACTGCTAATTTATGACCGGATAGGGCTTGGCTGGAATCAGATACCGGATGAATCAAATGAAACCAACAGCGTATGGGCAATGCGAATAAAAATAAAAAAGGCGATAGCACAATGATTAAAAATAAAATTTTAAATAACATTCGTAACCTCGGCTCGCGCCGCGAGCTGTTCGTCGATCACATGCTGATCGACCGTTTGGATAACACCTATCTAAAACTCCATGAACCGGTCTCCGGCGGCGTGGTGCTGCGGATCGATAAACCCTGGG
>CAZNLA010000249.1:0-7894 GCA_964573385.1 uncultured bacterium | reverse complement strand
AGTGGTTAAAGAACTGGTGGTACGGCAAAACCCGCATTGTGAAATTATGGTAGATGGTAATGTAAGTTTTGAATACGCCCCACAGATGGTCGCGAATGGTGCGGATATTTTAGTGGCAGGTTCCAGCAGCGTATTTAAAGATGGTTTAACCATTGCTGAAGGTACAGACAAACTGCGTAAAGCGTTATGCAGCAATAGAGGATAATGATGATATTACCCATTCCCGCAATTGACCTGTTGGATGGCCGTTGTGTACGGTTAAGCCAGGGAGAGTATGATAAGAGTACCGTGTATGGTGACGACCCGGTTGCCATGGCATTAAAATGGCAGTTACAAGGCGCTAAACGGTTACATGTTGTTGATCTGAATGGTGCTAAAGAAGGTTCACCCTGCAACCATGATGTTATCGCTGCGATAGCTAAAGCGTTAGATATTCCTTTACAGGTAGGCGGTGGTATCCGCGAAATTGATACCGTTGAAAAACTTCTTTCCCGCGGGGTTAACAGGTGTATTCTGGGTACCCGTGCCGCTGTTGACGCGGTATGGGCAAAAGAAATATTTGCGCAATTTGGCGATAAATTAATTTTGGGTGTAGACGCGAAAAATGGACAGGTAGCAGTAAAGGGTTGGCAGGAAACGGTGAATATGACTGCCACCGAACTGGCACTGTCATTAAAACCATATGGTGCCTGCCGGGTGATATATACCGACATAAGCCGTGACGGCATGCTGACAGGACCAAATATTCCCGCTACCGCAAAATTGGCGGCAGATACCGGAATGGCGATTATCGCAAGTGGTGGCATGTCTAAAATAGAAGATATACGTCAATTATCAAAATACCCGGGCATTGAAGGCGCAATTATTGGCAGGGCTTTATATACCGGTGATATTGATTTAGCGCAGGTCGTTGCTGAGTTCAGTTAGACTGGGAGTTAAAACAATGCGTGATAAGAGTCAAATCGAGCAAGAATTGGATACAATAATTCGTGAATATGGTGGATATTCGTATGATATTCCATTGCCATATGATATTTGGACGAATGATAATCTTAAAATCCCCCACACCCGGCTTAAACGTCTATTTCAGGTAGTTAATGACTTATTAAACAAACCTGTTTCTTCATCACGCATTCTTGATTTAGGTTGTCTTGATGGTATTTTTTCTATTGAATTTGCATTACATGGTGCTGAAACGGTTGGGGTGGAAATAAGAGAAGCCAATATAAAGAAAGCTATTTTTTGCAAAGAAGTTCTGGAATTAAGTAATTTGGAATTTCGTCAGGATGATGTAAGAAATATTTCTATTGAATCATACGGTAAATTTGACGCGATTATATGCAGTGGAATTTTGTACCATTTACCGGCAATTAATGCCATTGATTTAATTAACACCATGTATCAAATGACTAATAGACTTGTTGTTATTGATACCCATGTGGCACTAAAAGAAGAAGTTAAGATAACTCATGACGGTAATGAATATTGGGGATCTATTCTGCGCGAACATGCGGATAACGCAAATCCGGATGAAAAAGAGGCTAAAAAATTAGCCTCTGCGGACAATAATACTAGTTTTTGGTTCACCCGGCCATCTTTGATGAATATCATTAATGATGCCGGTTATTCTTCGGTTTATGAATGTTTTACCCCAATCCACCTTAATTATGGCAGACCCGGTGTGGAATGTTACGACAGATGCACAATAGTTGCCGTTAAAAATAGTAGTTGTGACATTAAAACTTCACCGGTGGCTAATGAAGTTAACGAGAAATGGCCGGAAGGAACATTAACCTATTCCGCCTCACTGATTAAAAAGAGAAATATTTTACAAAAGATTATCGCGAAATTGAAAAGAATGGCATCCGGCAAGTAACAATTAATGATAAAAATCTGTAAATGTTTCGTATTATATTATCATCTGAGGTAAAAAGCTATTGACAGACATTTGCTCTTGGCGGTATACTCTATCGCGGTGTGGGGCCATAGCTCAGTTGGGAGAGCGCTTGCATGGCATGCAAGAGGTCGTCGGTTCGAGCCCGTCTGGCTCCACCATACTTTGTTAAATATGATTAAAGCCGCTGATAGCAAGCGGCTTTTTTATTAGGGTTTTATATTTATTTTAATGAGAAACCCGATTATGTTTCGACCATCAAACGGCAGGAGATATGCCGTGAAATTAACCTCAATTTTGCGCATGATTTTAATAGTCGCGATACCTCTTATCGTGACGGTGACCCTTATTGCGCAACCAGCAATAGATCGTGGCACCGCAGAAATTGGTGTGATTGCGGATTTCACTGTTCCTGGTAAAACTAATCTTATAAGTTTGCGAATTATCGGCAATACCGACCAGTTGATATTACAGAATATTGCAAACCTGCTGGGATATAAATTAGGTGCCCAACCGGTATTGTTAGGTTTCAGCAATGGTGATGCACAAATTATTACTGACACCGGGGTAGGGTTGGATTTTCAATTGCCATTAATGATAACCAATGACGGTTATTTGCCCATTGGCGCATTAGCAGAGGCATGCGCGCCGTATGTTTCAAAACTGAATATTGTATACCTTATCAAAGGCGATTATACTTATAAAGGGTTTGAAAATTATCAGGATGCTGATATTTCTTACAATGTTCCCGCGCCAAATACAACAAAAAACGCAAATACCCCTATTGCATTTTATCGTGCTGATGTTATTATTAAGAAAAAGAATATTTCAGCAGCTAAAATTCCTAAAAATAAGATAGAAAAACAGAAACAACAAAATGTTAAAATACTTTTGCTGATATTCATGCTAATTATTGCTGCCGGCGCAGTGACCGGGATAATGTTGGCCAAAGCATCAGCAAAACACAGACAAAATAAAACGTGAGGTGATTTATGTCAGAACAGCCGAACTTTAATGAGCTTTTTACCGAGATTATGGAGCATGTCGCTCCGAAAAAAACTACATCAGAATTACAGGATCTATTAGCAGAAAATCCCCGGGCATTTTTTGATGCCGTATGTCTGCAAGCCGTTGAAGAAAAAGCCGCTGATATCTTCTGGAAGGTTGGGGCACCACCTTCTTTCCGCATCTCATCACGTATAGTCCAGTTGGATATTGAGCCATTAACATATAAAAATCTGGAAGATATCTTCTTTTATGGTGTCATGAATGATGAACAGCGGGATAGATTTAAAAAACGTCCTGACCTTGACACCGCTTTAGAAATACCTAATGTTATTCGTTTCCGCGTAAATATTTATCGCCAACGCGGCGGCATAGCATCTGTTATGCGACTTATTCCGTTGGATATTCCCACATTGGAAGAATTAAATCTGCCAAAATCATTGATTCAATTAGCTTCATTAAAAAGTGGTCTGGTGCTGGTAACCGGTCCTACCGGTTCCGGTAAATCCACCACCCTGGCGGCGATTATTGACCTTATTAATACTAACCGACGTTGTAATATCCTTACCATTGAAGACCCGATTGAGTTCTCTCATAAAGATAAATTATCTGTTGTCAGCCAGCGTGAAATAGGTATCGATACCAACTGTTTCTCGGACGCACTGCGCGCCGCCCTGCGTCAGGCACCTGACGTTATTCTCGTCGGTGAGATGCGTGATATTGAAACCATGTCTATCGGTCTTACCGCGGCGGAAACTGGCCACCTTGTTTTCTCCACATTGCATACCAACAGTGCCGCAGAAACAATTGAACGTATTGTTAACATGTACCCGCCACATGAAAAACCACAGATTTGTTTGCGTTTAGCCACCACATTATGCGGCGTTTTGGCACAAAAGTTGTTGCCAACCGTGGATAAACGACGACGTGTATGCGGTATTGAAGTTATGATTAATACCCCGACAATTTCAAAGTTAATTGAAGAGGGAAGATCCGGAAACGTACCCGGCGCAATTAATGAAGGTGAATATTGGGGAATGCAATCAATGAATAAATCTATTATGGGGCATTATTTAAATGGCATGGTCACCGAACAGGTAGCTATTCAATATGCTGGAAACGCCACGGAAATGCGCCAGATGATTCGCCGTTTGTCTCAAACAAATGTTAAATCAACATCAAGCACTATCTAAATTTTCAGATTACAATAATTTTTGAAAAGAGATATGCATGAAACTGGTCACTGAGCCTGTCGAAGTGACCTTAAACGAACTAAAAATAGGGCAACCTGATAAAATCAGGTTGCCCTTTTGTATGGTGCGGATATTGCTATTATTTTGATAAATCGCTACAATTTCGGTATACCGGATTACTAAAGAGGAAGTAAAAATGAACAAACGATTATTAATTTCAGATTATAATGCTTTACACGCTAAATTAGCGAATCCTACCGGACAATTTGCAGAACTTTTATTGCGATTTCGGCAACGATTAGATGATGATGCTAATTTCCGGAAGGGAAATATATTTTTGCCGGCATTACTGGGCGATGCAGATGCGGTTCGGGAAGCAAGGCAAATAGTGCTTGATACTGCCAGGAAGTTTTTAACCCTGGGTGCCGAGGATGGGTCTATCGAACATCATACCTGGTGTGTCGCGCCTACCCCAATGCGAATGGCTGTTTATTATACCTGGTTAGCGCCTGTTGCTGGTTGGACACCACAGGAATCAGCGGATATTGCGGAAGGGTTATTGCATTTTTGTTATGAACATCCGGTAAATGTTATGCGTGGACGTACCCCGGGTGGCCATAATCAGGCACATTCTATGGCGTTGACATGCGCTATTGTGGGTGACGCGTTTGCGGATTTATCGGCAGTTGCTGACAAAGCGGCTGCATTGCGTGACTATGGTATGCGGAATGTCATTACCACCATGGGATTAATGGCACGTGATGGTTATACCATGGAAGGGTCAACATACCAGTCCCATGTCGTGTCGCCATTAATTATGTGGACCGCGGCATTTATGGTACAGCAAAATGGCTCAGATATATTAAAAACGAAATGGGAACCATCAGGTGTTTCCTTGCTTGATTTGTTGAAGATGGAATATCTAATGGTTAGCCCGGGTTTATTATTGCCACCATGGGACCATTATGGTTGGCAACAACAGGTTAATCTGGCAACCATTACATATTGGGCATCTGTAAGTGGACATAATGAAGCATTGCGGCAGGCAGGCGAAATCTGGGATCGCGAGGATTATATTGCCTGGGGTCAGGATGACAGAATGTGGTCGTTACTGTATTGGCCGGATAATGAGTCACCATCTCAGGATACCCCTGCTCTGGCGGGTTGGACATTGCCACAGACCGGCACCGCAATAGACCACGCGGCAACGCGTTCACGGGTAATGCTGGTATGGGATGGATGCTCCGGGTCATTGCAGGGGGTTACACGGGCACATTTAGACCCGAATAGCCTGATATATGAAGTTAATGGTGTGCCGATATTTGGCGATGGTGTTACTGCCCCGGGGGCAAGTGTCGTTGATAAATCCGTCGAAGAAATCGCATCACCATTAACAAAAGACGAACAGAGACTGATTGCCGAACAATATGGAAGCCTGGAGAAATGGACTAATAGCGTACAACCGGGATTTATTGGCGCGGCCAATGCCATAATAATTGATGATGAAGAAGCGTTTTTTCAGCGTTCCCAAAAGTCAGGTAATCTGGTACAGGAAACACGCACGCCGGAATTACATTGTGTAACCGGCGAAGCAATGGATTGTTACCTGCCGCGATATGATATCACCCGCGCGAGACGCACAATAGCAGTCAGCGAATCCGGCCTGGTGTGGTCGGTTGACGATTACCGCGCCGACAGTAAACATAAATTTACATCACGATTGCATCTGCGCAAAGATACAATATTGTCAGGAAATAACCTGCAAATTACCACCCCGGAAGGAGTAGTGGTATCAATGGCATGGTTGCCGGTTGATAATGTCACCCTGACAGAAAGAAAAGGATATCCGGCCCAAAAAATGTCATGGCCGGATGATGGTAGTGCAAGGTTAGAATTAAGCAACACCGGCACAACTGCCCGTTTTGTGCTGTGCTGGTTGCCAAAAGGTGTGGAGAAATTAACTATAAAACAGATAACCCCCCAAAGTTTCCATGCCAGTTGGGATGGCGGAGAAGAAACATTTACCTTACCGGCAAGCGCAGATAATGAAGTTATATCATTACCACATGCCCCGGAAAGTATAAATGACCTAAATTTTGAACCATTTGCCTTAATACAAGATTCAAATGAGCAATTATTGAAGAATCTGCAACAGCCAGACCCGAATAATTGGCGGGTAACAGTTACCACCATGCAAACCCTTATAGCCCGTGAATGTGCGGAAACATTGCCCATGATACATAAGTTGTTAATTGACCCCACCCAACGCTACCACATCCACTCAGTAGCAGCATGGTGCCTGGGCAGAATGACATATAAACCAGCAATAAATGATTTAAAGATAATGTCACACTGTCCGGAAGTTAATACAGCATTAAGAGCAGGTTGGGCAGTGGAGAAGATTGAAGAGTGAAGATTTGAAGAGTGAAGAGTGAAATTTTTTGTATCAGTCTTGATTATGTGGTAATAATCAGAAAAATAGCCTACCAATACACTGGGACCGCAGGCTTCCAGCCTGCTCCCCGGTGATGTGTTAATGGAACTAACAGAAAAATGATACTTTAGCAATTACAAAAAATGATAAACTGACACTGAAACCTGATAACTATATTCTGGTAATTCCATTGAACTTCCTACATAGGGCAGGCAAGATGCCTGCGGTCCAATACACTGGGACCGCAGGCTTCCAGCCTGCTCCCCGGTAATGTGTTAATGGAAGTTTAAGAATATGATATTTTAGCAATTACAATATTTTAATGCATGCAAATGGTGTTAAAATTGACATGTTTGCAAGATAAATATAATATTTCCTTATAAGATAATCGGGAAAGATTTATTTCTCAGGATTAAGTTTGTTTTCATGGTTTACTATTTTTAATTGGAGGATATTTTTATGTCACGCAATATTACTTCTGATTTTCTGCAGTCAATAATTCTGCTGATTGGTATAACGTGTGCTGTACCGGTATTGGCTGATAATGGTCCTTCATCTGCCGGTACCGGGTTTGTGGTTAATCAGGATGGGTATTTACTCACCTGTGAACATGTGGTTAGAGATGCTGATAAAATTAAGGTTACTCTGGGAGCTAAAACCTGGGAGGCTGCTGTAATAAGTGTCGATAAAATTCATGATTTGGCATTAATACAAATTCCTGCAAAAGGTTTAAATACTTTACCATTATCAAACTCTAATGCTATTGAAGTAGGACAGGAAGCGCGGGCGTTTGGATACCCATTATCTTTCGAATTAGGTGAAGATATCAAGGTAACCCGTGGTACTGTTGCCGGTGTATCTATGCGCGATGCCCAAAAAATAATACAGATAGACGCGGCGGTTAACGCCGGTAATAGTGGTGGGCCTTTAGTAAACGAAAAAGGTGAAGTTATTGGGGTGGTAAATGCTAAAATGGTTGATGTAAAAATAACCAATGTAGGATTTTCTGTTCCCATCAATTATGCTAAACCATTACTTTTGGCAGAAGGCATTAAGTTTACAGAAGAAGGCACTAAGGAAAAATTGGATGGACCAGCATTAGTTAAGAATGTGTCGCCATCAGTTGCGTTAATAACTGTTTGGGATAAAACGCGAACCATTGTTATTAATCCAAAAGATAATGCGGAAATGATATTGATTCCCGCCGGCGAGTTCCTGATGGGAAGTACGGATGCTGATAAAGATGCCAGTGACAGAGAAAAACCTCAACATAAGGTTTACCTTGATGCTTACTATATGTATAAAACCGAGGTTACGGTTGCGCAGTACCGTAAGTTCTGTACGGCGACAGGCAGGAAAATGCCGGAT
>CAZNLA010000248.1:0-7900 GCA_964573385.1 uncultured bacterium | reverse complement strand
GTATGTCACTATGGTCTGACGCTTATTTTTATTCAGATTGTTTATTAAGCGTGTTGGTTTATTCATACCTTTTTCCATCCTGTTATTTTGTAATTGCTGATGATTTTGTTGTTGTCACATGTGATAATGCCATCAGTGGTTGGCGACCAGTTAATAGTAAAGTTGCATACATTTTCCGGAACTATATTTTCGCCATCATCGTCATATAATGTTGTCGATGATGTTTCGTTGCCATATATTGATATCTCGATTTCAAATATTGTATTTTTTTCTACATATTGCACTGGTTTTGCCAAAGGAATAAGTTTGCCGGCAATCACAAATATTGGGATATGGTTTATGTCGCAGGGATAACTAATTTCCTGACCGCCTTCAAATGCCTCACCAGTCCAAAAATCATACCATTTTCCCAGTGGCAGATATATTTTTCGTTCTTTTTGTCCGGCAATCAATGGCGCGGTCATCATGCTGTCGCCAATCATCCACTGGTCATAAATGGTATGGGTGGCAATTTCACCCGGATAGTCCATTGCTAAAGACCGGAATGGCGGTATTCCCTGGTCACGATATCTGGCGAAGGCGGTATATAAATATGGTATTAGTGCCATACGCAGGTTAAACGCGTCCCGGACCATATTCTCGGCATTTTCACGGTCAGGCATTTCCTCGCCGGCAAGGTTTTTCATCATATCTGTCTGAAACCATGGCGGGCTTGGAATCATCCAGGCATTTACCTGCGCTAATGGAGACAGCACTACCGACTGAATACGTCTAACAAGGTCCTCGGTAGACGCGCATTGACGCACCTCAGGACACCATAACAGGCCGCTGAAAGACGCGGACATTAAACCGCGCAGGAAATCACGATGGTCATATAAATCGCTGTATAAAACATAGGGTAGGGGAGACGCCAAAGCATGAGATGAGCGTACCATTGACATTGTTCTTTTGCCGGATTTATTAAAAGCGTCCAGCATGGTGCGTTGATAAAGAATACCGAGTAGGCTATGCATCTGTTCACCGTCTACACCGGATGGGAATGTGGATAATTCCGGAAATGACCACGAACCGGCAAAGTCGCTGTTATCACATTCGTCCAGCTTAAAACCGGATATTCCTTTTGCTACAAAAGCATCATAATGATAATCGGCGAATACCTTGCGCGCTTTTGGCATCAGAAAATCAGGTATTAATCCTGACCATACTAAATGGTCACCGCTGACATCGGTTAATTCTTCTCTGATGGGCGAGTCGGGGTGGGTGAAACAATGTTCCCATAAGTTTACTTTGAAACCCTGTTCTGCCAGGTCGCTGACATCTTTATCATGTTCAGGAAATCTTTCCTTATCCCATACGAATGAAGATGAATAAGCTTTGGTCTGCCATCCCGGTTCTAAACCTAATACATCACACGGTATCATCTTTTCCCGCATATCTGTGGTGATTTTTCTGATATCTTTATCTGTGCATTTTACCCAGGCGCGATACCATACGCCTAATCCCCATTTCGGTGGCATTGCCCCTCCACCAGAAAATAGATTATATCTTTGTACCGCATTACGAATATCTGGACCGCCAAAAATATATATATCCACACCCCGTGCGAACGGTATCTCCACGACTGTATGCATATTGTCATGTTTTCGTGCTTTATATAATTCGGCGGTATTAATCGCTATTTTGGAATCTATTTCACTGGTACTATCAGCATCTTTCTTAAAGGTTGACCCTACATAAAAAGTCGCGTATCTGGCGGTATCAACCAGAATACCATACCCGGCAGTTGACGCGTAAAATGGCACCGGTGCGTGCGAGTCTCCGGCATCCTGCAACGGGTCGGAGTTTACCCGTAATGTCTTCTTTTTACCTTTTTGATTAACTGATTTTAATTGCAGTCCAAATCCGAATATCTCTTCATCACCGGATAATGGCAATTCAACAATTAAACCACGTGGTGTAATACGGTAATTAATATCAGCGGCTTTAATTGGCAGTATTACTTCCGGCAATTTATCAAGTCCGGCTATCGCAATTTCTGCCTCACGTATTGCAACAGGTGTGACGGCATCAGGTTCGCCGATTCTTATTCTCCAGATGCCGTTTGATATATATTCAGCAGATAAAAGTGATGTCATAGTTGTATCCTTTAATTGAATAAATATCTATTCAACAATTTGTTTGTTACACCTGTAAATGTAACTATTCAAAATTCATCAGTTTTTTCATGTTTTTATATTTTAGGCACTGGTACAGGCACGAATACTGTGTTTCTACTTAAATGTGAATTTAATGGTAATTACAGTATTCAAGCCAGTCCTCTTCGTTGATGATAGATAAATACAAAACCTTTGCAACCAGTAGTATTTCGAGTATCCTACCCGGAAGTTTACGAACAAGATGCTCGCAATACTCTGGTTTTTGCAAAACATGTTTAAATAATCTATTTCAATTCATCAAATGCCGGTTCAACATCGCGGTCTTTCCCGAGTTGATTCAACAGATTATCAATATTCAATAATTTTGGCGATATATTATCATTTATGCTCATTGCCGCCGCGGTACCGGCCGCCTGACCTGTAGCCATACAGGTTTGTTGAATACGCAGGCTTGATTCAGCAATATGTTCAGCAGAAATACATCTTCCTGCAACCAGAAGATTATCAACGTTAACAGGTATAAGTGCTCCATACCGGATGTCGAAATAGTCGCCGGCTTTAAACCTTTCGTGCCGGGTGATATAGCTTGCGGATTCGCGGTCTACGGCAGGCGCGGTGTAGCTATCGGCAGGCCATACATCAATATCCCATGAACTCCGTGCGATGCCATCAGAATATTTATTAAATTCAATCGCATCCTGCTCTGTCGCGGTTGCAATGCCGTGAATACGACGTGATGACCGTAAACCGATATGCGACGAAGTATCAACGAGATAAGAATTTTCACATCCAGGTACATAATTTTTATAATAATCTGCCACCTGCCAGGCCTGTTCGCGTCCTTCCCGTTCTGCCCGGGTAAAATCAAATGGGTCTAACGGGTTTACTTTCAATACACGACTGGTCACCATCAATAATTCATGACGGTATTTTGGCATTTGCCACATCCACCATTGCGCGTATCCTTTTACACGTCCGGTGGTAATAACCGGTGTGGTATATTTTCCGCTTTTCATTGCGGACTGAAATCCTTCTTCTATCTGTTGCGCGTATTCTGTTGTGTTAAAATTTTCCGGTTTAATAGCATTGCCAATTCGCAAAACTTTTGTGCATGCCATTGCCCATGGATTTTTTCCATCTCCCTGGTCCCAGGGAACTCCGGCGTAATTGCATACTATCGCGTCGCCAGTGGCATCAATCACCCGTTTGGCATAAATAAAACCTGATCCGGCCTTCGTTTCAACAGTGATTCCAATGATTGTATTATTTTCTACAATCGCTCCGGAACAATACGAGTGATGCAGAATATCAGCACCTGCCTCTGTCAGCAAGTCATCCCAAACAAACTTAACTACTTCCGGATCGACTACACCTCGTATTTGTCCACTACCGACACCATCAAGTTTTTCAGAGATACCATCGCGTTTTTTTAATCCACGCGCGTATTCATGCCAGATGCCCTGAAAATCGGCGCCGTTAGTGCTGAGTACCACGCATACCAGTTGTGACACAGTGGCACCACCGAGATAACCGTCTTTCTCAATAAGTAGTGTTCTCGCGCCATGCCGCGCCGCAGATATCGCCGCCGCGCAACCGGCAGGTCCGCCGCCACAGACGACTACATCATATTCCGCGATTACCGGAATATTCTTTTCGGGGATTTTGTATTCTATGTTTTTCATGCTATATCCTCAATATTTATTATTGCGCCATTTTCACGCAAGGTGTTACGTAACATATTTATGTTAATCTCACTGAATGCAACATTATCTGATATAACTTGTGATGCCGCGGTACCTGCCGCCTCACCCATTGCCATTACTGGTGCCATAACCCGTAAAGGCCCAAGTAATTGGCGTTCCACGCTGACTGCTCGCCCAGGGCATATAAGATTAGTAATGCCACATGGTACCATGATTCCAAACGGAATCTGTATAAATGGTGGTTTTGGGTGGCCATGCATAGGTTGTCCAGAGTTTTTACTGCCCGCTAAATCCCATGGATATGGAGTTAAACCTATTGAGTCAGGGCAAAATTGGATGGTCTGGATATCGGCAATGTTTAATCTTAATATACCATTAATGCGTCTGGTCTCACGAACACCTAAGTCAGACGCAAATGCACGTAATGTGCATTTTTCCAATCCAGGAAAATATGTTTGAAAAAGATATATTAAATGTGGTATACGTCCACGTAGTTCAAGAAGAGTTGATGACCGCCATTTTGCATCTGTTGCATCTCCTGCAGGTCCCCAATTACCATTTATCATAAAACGACCATTTACGTTTAATTTAATAAATACCAGTATATCAATTGGATATGGAAACTCGCCTTTTTCACGCAATTTGATAATGCGTTTACATTGTCGCGGGTCATCTTCAGCAATTATTGCATCTATAAAGCGCTGTTCATCAACATTTTCAATTTGTAGCATAAAACTTACACCAGCTATATCACCATCGATCTCATCTCCCTGTATATAATTGCAACCACTTTGAGCTGCCAAATCTGCATCACCGGTTGCATCTATGAATACTTTTCCAACAATTTTTAAAAATCCATTTTTTCCTACTAAGATAATAGATTTTATTTTTCCTTCATCAACCACGCTATCGATAACCTGACATTGCAAAAGTATCTCTACACCTTCTTTTTTTAACATACGTTCAATCAGGCATGTCATAGCAAACGGGTCAAATGGGATTCCAGATAACATACTGCCTTTAATTTGACCATATGGTGTATATTTCTGATTTTCAAAATCTGCAATATCAGGCATTACCGCAATTCCTTCAGCAACTGCGGTTAAAACAATTTCACGAAATATCCCTCCAACAACCCACTGACGTGTATCATCAGTTCGTCCGCCTAACCAGTGACATACTAAACCACTTGTTGACATTCCACCAATTTGAGTTAGTCGTTCAATCAATAATACAGTGTTTCCAGACCGTCGTGCTGCAATTGCTGCTGACAATCCTGCTGGTCCACCGCCACAGACGACGACATCGTATTCCGCGAATACCGGAATATCTTTTTCAGGGATTTTGTATTTTATGTTGTTCATGCTATATTCTCAATATTTATTATCGCGCCATTTTTACGCAAGGTGTCGCGTAACATATTTATGTTAATCTCACTGAATGCAACATCATCTGATATAACTTGTGATGCCGCGGTACCTGCCGCCTCACCCATTGCCATTACAGGTGCCATAACCCGTAAAGGCCCTAAAACGTCACGCTCTACTGATACCGCACGTCCCGGGCAAATCAGATTTTGAATAGGTGTTGGCAACATAATTTTATATGGTATGGGGGTATATGGCGCTTTTTTAATACCATGCATTGGCTGGTGGCTTGGTCGTTTTGGGTCGGGTAAATCCCAGCCATAACAACTATATCCTACGCTATCATCAAAGTCATTTCCACTTAACAGGTCGTCAACTGACAACATATAATCACCGGCAATTCTGCGTGTTTCACGGATGCCTATTAACGGCGCGACTGCTTTTAATCTGACATTTTCGAAACCCGGGAAGCTTTTTCTCATGATAGTAAGTAATTTTTGTGTTTCCTCGCGTCCACGTTGAAATCCTTTTGATAATGATGCCGGGCCAATTCCATTTACATCACATAATCTTGATGTATTAATCATCATTACGCCTTTTTCCTGCATTTGCACACAGATGAAAATTTCGTATGGGAATGTCCATTCACCCTTTTCCCGCAGTTCATTTATAAGTTGTGTAAAACGAGGTTGGTCATTCGTGTAAATATATTCTGAGACCGCGTCCTGGTCTACATTATCAACATGAAACATTAATGTTGCCGGCGTCATAAGATTATCATCATCACGTCCTATTTTAACATTGCATCCACTGCGCGCGGCGATGTCCGCGTCTCCGGTGGCATCGATTACTGCTTTCACAGAAATAGCCTGCAAACCATTTTTATTCGAAATGATTACATGGCTAATTCTATGATTATCTACGATTGTTTCAACAGCGTGTGTGTTAAAAAGTATATCAACGCCTTCGGTGTTCATTTTTCGGTCAAGAAAAGCCGCCATAGTAAATGGGTCAAACGGTACGCCATGAACAAGACCGTTATACCATCCGTGTGGCTGATATTTTTTCTCATTATCAATTACTGGCAGTAAGGCAAAACCTTCATTAACTGCTTCAGTTGATAACTCCCGGAATATACCGCCTACAACCCATTTGCCTTCACCGGTGCGTCCACCAAGCCAGTGGCTAACCAGACCTGATGTGCCCATCCCGCCAAGTTGTCCCTGACTTTCTATTATCAGGACAGATAACCCGGTTCTGCGCGCCGCTAATGCCGCCGCGCAACCCGCTGGACCACCACCACAAACAACAACGTCATAGGAACCGGCAATTTTAATGTTTTGAGTTAACTCAATAAATGAATCATGTTGTATTATTGTCATGAAAGCAACCTGTTTATTAATTTTTCTCCATCTTCCAATGAACCGCCGGCATGCAATAAAAAACCACCATCTTTGCTGATGTTTTGCAGCCATTCACCGGTTAGATTTTCTTCATCCTGCACAGTTCGGTTGTCAGGCAGAATAAATGACTGCAAGGCAATCTTACCATTTAATACTTCTTTTTGTTTTTCGATATCCGCAGTTGTTTTTGAAAAGCCATTAATAAATGTCGTTTCAAAACCTGCAAGACCCGGAAGCTCTAATAACATTTCCCCGCATTGAAGAGTAGGTCCACAAGTATGCATAAAAACAGGTCCTATTTGATTCTTCATCATTTGCCATGAACTGCGTGTTACATCAAGATATGTATCTGGTTTAATAACAGAAATATAATCGTCCACCAATACACCTCGTACCCAGGATGGTTGGACTCCACGTGCTCTTGGACGTGCCAGCATTGGGTTTCCAATAATATTCCACATAGCTTTTGAAATATCAATAATAATACCGGTAATATATTCTGACAAATGCCGTACTAATTCCGGTTCTGTAATACAAGCGACCAAATAATCTTCCTGGTCCATTAGTCTTACTGCGTTAGTTGTAGGCCCTTGCATTTGCGGATAAACTATTGGGATTCTTCCTTCAGTGGCTTCCACTAAATAACGACAGGTTTCAAGTATATTTTTGCATGGTTCTGAATTAAATGGAGATGGTTTAGAAAGTTTGTCTAAATCAGATTCAATGTTATTTATTAAATATCCTTTGGGAATACATGCTCCATCAGCAAGGTATTCAAACTCACTTCCCAGCATACATGGAATAAGATCTGATGTGCCATATCCGGGATTTAACATGGGAACATAATCAGATTCAGGCAATGCATCTAATATAACAATCATATTCACAAGCTGCCAATACAATGTATGGTCAAGATTGTTTTTAGCCCATTGCGGCGATTGCATGTTCAAACCTGCCGATGCATCTGTTGCGTCAAATTGTATAAACGGCCGGTCAGGAGTCCGGAACCTGAAAATATGATCAGCACGTCGTTCAGTTGCATCGATTCGTTCCTGATGTGGTGCGAGCGCGTCGAAGAAAATACGCATGGCAGTCGTCAGATCAGATGCTTGAGAGAATGCGTCTATAAATGATTGTGTGGTTTTTTGTGAATTCATATTAATTCTAATTCCATCGTCGTCGGAAGATTTAGCAGTTCAACTTCCGGCAGTTGCAAGTGCAGGCAGCGCTGCCAGCGGTGAGGAACAAAAATATTCAGGACACCATTATCT
>CAZNLA010000247.1:0-7928 GCA_964573385.1 uncultured bacterium | reverse complement strand
TGCAACAAAAGTATGGAGCTCTCTACTCGACTTGTCCAATTTATTTGGGTTAGGTTACAAAACACAGGAATATGTTGATGAAAAAATTTCTACCGGATATTTCTCCCTGTCTGCCACAAAAAACTGATTTTGGCATTGGCATAATTGGCGCAGGCAGTATTATTCAATACGGTCACATGCCGGCATACAAAAAAGCTGGTTTTAATGTGGTCGGCATAGCATCTCGCGGTTCAGAATCGGCAGAAAGCAAAGCAACAGCATGGAATATCCCCTGGCACGGCACAGATTGGCGCGCTTTAATTGATATGCCACAGGTACAGATTATTGATATTACATACCCATTTGATGATGAACGGTTAGAAATAGTAAAAGCCGCGGCAATGGCGGGGAAACATATCCTGATGCAAAAACCGATGGCGCATAGCATGGAAACTGCTCGGGAAATGGTGAATATCGCCAAAGAACATAATGTATTACTGGCCGTAAACCAAAATGCCCGTTGGTCACCACAATATCGTGCGGTATACCAGGCAATTAACGCCGGATTGCTGGGAGAAGTATATTTACTGGTGCACGAAATGCAAAATAACCAGGATGCTGCCGATTGGTTTGTTAATCGCTGGTATGGTCAGACAGACAGATTTCAAATTATGGAATATTCGGTACATCACATTGATTTAATGCGATTTTGGACCGGAATGGAACCTACCCGGGTAAAAGCATCCATCGCTAAAAAGCCAACTCAACGAAGCAAAGGCGATATGATAGCGTCTATTCAATTGGAATTTCCTGATCACTGCTTAGGAATTGTTGTTGATGACAATGCCGCTTATCCACATGCCGGAGTATTTTCCCGCTTTAAAATAGAAGGAACTAAGGGTATTATTACCGGAGAAGCAATGAGTAATGTCGATTTCCGGATTCAATCGGAATTACTCGGGGATGATGCCCAACAGATTGAATTAAAAGGACAATGGTTTCCGGATGGTTTTATAGGTACCATGGCAGAATTAATGTGCGCAATAGAAGAAAAACGCGAACCATCCATAAGCGGTGAGGACAATCTGAAAACGCTGGAAATAATTTTTGCAGCGTATAAAAATGCGGATTTTTAAGTGAGAGTCCTTAAATAATATGATTGCACCGGCGAACTTTTTATTGACTGAAGTGTTTAAAGTAAATATTCAGCAGAAATAATAGACTTTTCCACAAATAATAAGTGAGTAGATTTTGTGGCTATTTTTCAGTCAGACAAGGCGTGTTTTTCACACATTATCAAACTGATAAACGTGAAAAGCACAACGATGTATGGTTGGAAAATAGTCCGAAAGATACCGCTTATTATTTGCGGACAAGTCTAATATAGTAATTGGAGAAAATGATGTTTATTAACTGGCCACAAATGAAATTTACAGTAATCCTGCTATTATTTAGTATCGTTGGTATGGCATCTGTCGCGGATTCTGTTTCGAAAAAACATCCTATTAAACCCGGTCGTGTTGCGGCTACCAAAGCAGTTCCTGTGGCAGTATTGCCGACGGTAATACAAGCCTGGGAGTTTTGGCATGGTCATAAAGATATCATCGTAACACCGATAATTCATATCTACAATAGTTCCAAAACCGTACAGGGAAATAATAATTGCACATTTACTTACCATGTTATATCACAAATAACGGGACATTATGCCATAACTTTACATGTTTCCTCTGTTATGCCCGGGTTAAGCATGCGGGTTTTGCTTGATGATGTTGATGTGACAGGCACGATGGTAATACCAGTTACCGGCAGTTGGAAAAACTTTGTTGATGTGACAAGTAAAAAAGTGCCGGTAACCGCGGGAATCCATAAAATTAATATCGTCTGGGATGAAACACCCGGAATTAATTTCCTGCTACCACGCCTGCTTAACGTTAAAATTGCTGAGCCCAAACCAATTGCCATACGGATAAATGCCGGTGACTATATGGATTATACCGACAGCGAAGGCAATGTGTGGCAACCTGACACCGGTTTTGTGGATGGTGAGTGCGTGGAACGTGGAGAGGGTGTAAAAATTAAGAACTCCAAAGATGTCCGAATTTACCGAACCGAACATTTTGGCATGTCACGATTTGCGATAAAAGTACCCAATGGTGATTACATTGCCCGTCTGCATTTTGCCGAGACATTTGATGACCGCAGACCCGGCTCGCGAATATTTAAAATGGTGGTTCAGGAGGTAGAGTTCCCCAAATTTGACCTGATAGCAGAAGCAGGTGGTTGTTACCGGGCGTTAATAAAAACAGTACCGGTAAAAGTAACCAACGGTGAGTTTTGCATAACATTTTTTGCGCCAAATATGCCATCGGTAACAATTAACGGCATTGAATTACTCGAGTTGGTAGTACTCAGTGATTATATTCCAAATGTATCCATCAGGTAATAATTTATGGTATTGAATTAACGGAAAAATGACATTAGTTTATAGGTCACTTCGACAGGATCAGTGACCGTCATTTCTACTGGTCACTGAGCCTGTCGAAGTGACCACATCTGAAAACCGAAAACCGAAAACTGAAAACTTTTTTATATAAAAGGTAAAGCGAATGAACCGAATATTTATAACTTTAATCACATTATTTACTGCCATTTGGCCGTTATTTGCGGTTGTTCCGGCAGTCGACAAACCGGATTTACAAATAAATTATGCCCAGGCACAGGAACTGTTTGCCGGTCGACCCGCAAAAATGTTAATTACCTATCCCGGAGACCCACCTGGCCCGGGGTGGCCATTATATTTAATAGATTTTACAAAAAATCCATTAGAACTGGAATATATTACCAGCGATGGTTTGGGTGAAATTAGTCGTGATGGCACCCGTTTTACCACCGAAGCAAGCGGGAAAATTTACCTTCGTTTACTGCAGAAAGATAGTTCCGCAAAAACCTTTATTGGTAATGGTTCGTCACCTACATGGTGGATTCACCCCAAAACCGGTGCCGAATATCTGATATTTGTAAGTACCGAAGGCAAAGGTGGCGCAAGTATTGAGGGTAAAACCTTTATCCAGCAAATTAAAAAAGGAACTTGCGAACCGGAAGGACCGGTGAAAGTATTAATTGATAATTACGCGTTTCGTGGCGGACGTTCTCCGGACGGAAAATATATCTGCACCACTCAACCGGGTTTTGCCATGGCTGAATTGCAACCGGAAGCGGTGGAAAATGCTTTTGTTAAGCTCACCTTTTCATTGCGCAATTTATGCAATGGCACCATTTGCCAGGACCCGCGATACAGTGGCACCATGCTGTATGAAGATAATAAGCACGAGGAAGTACTATTCACACCACCCGGTTCAGCAGAATTCGAGATAGGTTCACCCGCCTTTCTTATCCCACCACCCCGGGCATACGAGCATATTGAATGGTTATCATGGTCAAATAATCCGGATTATTTTGTAGGCGCGCCTTCAGTACCGGATGATTGGTTGCGCATAAATCTGCATGACCCATCTGTTTTCCAATTGTCCACCAATAGTTGGACAGTTGTGGCAAAAAAAGGATACTGCCGTCTGTGGGTATCAAATGACCATGCCGCGGTAAAGGTGCCGGCACCACCGAAATCCGCATTGGAAAAAGTGGATTATAATTTAAAACCGGCAATTACCCAGGCATGGGACGCGCGATTGCTGGCACGCATTAAAGCAGAATTAACTGCCACCACATCAATTCGCGCATTTAAACCGTCAACAATGGAGTTCATCACCATCAAGTCTGTTGATGCCAAAGGCCAGTTGGAAGTTATACGGGATAACAAACAAACATCACGCATACCGTTATCCGCAATGTCATTCACCGATAAGAAAAATATAATGCTGGTGGTCTGTACCGGTACCGACCCGGATAGTTCAGCGATTTCCGCCTTTTACCAACTCGCATCCGGTCGCCACAGAACATTGGTGCGACAACTGTACAAAGTCGGTCCCGGGGTTAAAGATTTATTGAAGATTTTTGAATAAAATTACATTAATAGTCACCTCGACAATATCAGTAATTTTTTTCGTGCCTTTCGTGTATTTCGTGGTTAAATTAATAAGGAACTGACTCTGAGTGGCGAAGCCAGGAAGGTGCCTGTGCCATCGGGCTATTATAAAGGATATCAATGAATTATCGGCAATTTTTTATTTTTGTTGTCATATTTATGTCTGTTATAGGTCTTGTTGCCCAACCTGATAATGACAGTCATTTACTGTTTCAATGGGAAAACGCAAAACAACCAGTGCGGGTATTAAATTATGACGGTACCCCGGTTTTTGAACGTTTTTACGCACCTACCGCGCGTGGGTTAGCAACATATGACCATTATTACAGCATGTGGTTACATGGTGGCGGTTATGCTGCCAGTGATATCGACGCGCAATTAGCGACATCATTCCGCAAGGGAAATGAATTTGCTATTGAATTTACCATGAAACCGGCGAATATAACCCAAACCAGTGCCTATTTAATCTCTATGGCATCCGAAAATGGTGAGAACCTGCTGATATCACAAGAAAATAATATCTTGATTTTAGATTTTTCCACATCAATCACCAATAAAATCACCATACCCCTTGTTGCCGTTACAGGTGGAGAAATTGCTCATATCGTTATCAGTTATAAATCCGGTGCATTAAAATCTTATAAAAATGGCAAAATAACGGTGGATAAACAGATTACGGGTGACTTATCAGGTTGGACTAACCAGCCATTAACATTCGGCAACTGTGCAGATTTAAAACACCCATGGGTGGGGAAACTGAACGGTATAGCAATATACGCAAAAAATATTGACGATTCTACAATACAAACTGCTTATACCGCATATTTGAAAAAGATAAAAAACAGAAAGGCTATTCCATATACTATTGTTCAGGCGAAATTATTAAAATGCTCTGAAATACAATCACCCAAAGCTATTTTGCCATATACCCAGGCATTAGCAATGTATGAATACGCGGTGGAAAAGATAATTGCCGGCAAATATGTTGGCAGCAAAATTCGTGTCGCGCATTGGGTGATACTGGACAAACAACTGTTGGCACAATCGAAGGTTGATATAAATAAAAGTTATCGTCTGGTGCTGGAACCGTTTGACGATAACCCGGAATTAGACGCGGCGTTGATGAATGACACCCTGCCATTTGATATTGAGGCAGCACAATATTTTGATATTTTACCGCCGCGGTATAAATAAAAAACAATAACAGGACTTTCGCTTTTGTATGAATAGTCGCTTCGACAAGCTCAGCGACCGGTCACTGAGCTTGTCGAAGTGACCTAACTGAAAGTCCTTATATAGATATCCGAACAATGGGAACTGATCCAAACCAGTTCCATCGCATATTTTATTCCAACGCTTTTTTAAATTCTTTCACTGCTTTTTCGATAGATTCCGGTGTTTTTCCGGTTACTATTGCACCCACCATTAATGCGTCTATATTACACAAACCGAATAATAATGGTGCTTCCAATGGTGTAATAGCCCGTTGTGTCGGAACAATTATCGGGACATCAACAATATCATGCAATTCCTGGTATGCCGCCAAATCATTTGTGGTAAGCGGTTTACCATATCCGTCATGATGCATTATTGCCGCTTCTATCATTTTTACGCCCATTCTTTCCAGTGCTATCGCCTGGTGTATGGTGTATTTGTAATCCAAAGCCACAGTAATATCCATATCTTCAACTGTCCACATCCATGCCGGCATATGCTCTGCGTACATATCAAAAAAATCAATTCCCATCTCTGCTAATTCATGCATTTCATGTGGGGTGGCAGCATCTATCGCGCCGGTTACTATGCCAACCGGACCGGGGAACATATCAATAATTCGCTGCAGATTGTCTTTTTCTTCCGCCAGTGTGCCAAAATGGGTTCCACTGGCAGCATGAACAACACGAATGTGAACTTTTAAAATATCAGCACCGCCACGCATTGCTGCCTGTGCCAGTTCCGGGTCATTTTGTGGCAAACTCATTATTAATCCCGGCTGATTTTTTAACAATCTCAACGTTTTATTCATTATAATCCACCTATAAATCTAATTTTGGTACGGTGGTATTCCAAACCAACCACAGCACTGTCAACACCTACAAGTATAGCCAATCGGTCAATCGCCTTTGCCGCCAGTCGTTGCAATACTTCTTCATTTACTCTGTTCGCGCGCATCATTTCTTCACTGCGAACTACATGAATGATCTGGTCCAATAAAAACTTCGCGCGCACCTGTGGCAGGTTTCTATTTTCAATGCTTCCCCATGCCCTTTGCATACGGTCAACAACTTCTTCCAGATTCGGCGGTAATAACACCGGTGCGGGGGCAATTGTGCCATCTTCATTCTTCTCGGTATTTGCCGCTAATAACGAATCCATAGCGGCAGAACCTTTGGATTCGGCACGTTTTTTACGTAACGCTTCGGATGATTTTACAACTTCCCAATCCGCAATTGTTGTGCCATTGAATACCCGAAATCCTAAAGGTTGGCCCACAACATGGGTGAGTATTTTTCTTATTTTTACAGCTAATTCGTTTGAATTTATATATCCCAATAAATTTGAATGTTGCGCGTCAATACCCATAATCAGGGTCTCATTTTCAATTGTAATGGGTATTACAATTCGCAACCCGTCCATTGCTTTGGAATACCTTTCCTGCGCGTAAAACAGTTGCCATACCTTTTTCCATATTTCCCGCAAATTAGCCGGGTCAGTTGAAATAGCCGGAGTTGCCTGTGGTGCCTGTTCTGCTGTATTTTCTGTTACTATCTCTTCTTCCGGCGGTAACGTCTGGTCATACATCGCTTTTTTTGTATGGTCGCTTAAAACCTGGTACGCATGGGACAACTCTTTGAATTGTTGCAAAGCGTCCGGGTTATCGACGTTGCGGTCCGGATGCACGGTCATTGCCCGTTCCTGAAATGCTGCCTGTATTTGTTCCGGTGTCGCAGAACGCGCAACACCAAGTAATCGATAATGGTCTGTCATATTTTTACCTTAATTAACGCGGGTTATTGCCAACGTTGTATAATTTTATTCACCACAAAGAAACGAAAAGAGCACAAAAATTTCACAGGACTTTCGCTTAAGGTCACTTCGACAAGATCAGTGACCGGTCGCTGAGCCTGTCGAAGCGACCGTTTTAATAATATTAATCTTAAAACTGAAAGTCCTGATATCTGATATTGTATTCCGTCGTTATTTTACCACGCAATCAATTTTTGGGGAATTAATAACTTCCTAATTCTTTCGCCAATGCTACAAATCGTCTGAAATCTTCCAGGCTTACACTTTCCGGCACCGAATGGTCAGAAGAGCAGATATATCCGCCATTTTCTTTCATATGGGGTAATACTGCGCGCATTTCTGCTTCCATTATATCCATATTATCAAATGACACCGCGTTTAAACCACCACATAACACTAATTTATCGCCGTATTCCGCTTTAATTTTCACCGGATCCATCCCCGCTTTTACTTCCAATGGGTTCAACGCGTCTAATTCAATATCAATTAATTCCGGCAAAAATGTGCGGATGTCACCACAGGAATGCATAAATGCCTTCATGCCTTTGGAATGTGCCCAATCTATCGCCCGTTTATGTACCGGTTTTAATATTTCACGGTAAGTGTTAACGGAAAAAAATGTATGGTATTTGTATCCCATATCATCCGGCCAACTTATCGCGTCAAATTCATACCCGGCATCAAGCATCATTTCGGTCAGGGCAATATTCATATCCAACTCGGTGTTGAACATATCTATGCACCATTCCGGTTCTTCTATCATCGCCATCAATATAGTTTCGGTGCCGATGAACCATGAATGGGTGATGTCAAAACCAAACCAGAAACCGGCGGTAATCCAATAATCATTCGCGCGCCAGTATTTATAATTTTTATC
>CAZNLA010000246.1:0-7939 GCA_964573385.1 uncultured bacterium | reverse complement strand
GTGGATGTTGTAATGGCCACTTTTTGGCACTTAAACCAGTTTTATAAAGATCTTATTTTAACTTTTAAAGATAAATCTTTTAAAATAGTCGCTTTAACAATCTCAGCTACTGGTAACTGAGACTGAGACTGACGAAGTGACCTAAAGCGAAAGTCCTGACATAATAAAATCCCCTTCTCTTTTCGGGAAGGGGATTTTTTTTATGCGTAACTCCTGTCTATTATTTAATTTCAATCTCTGCTGTCATTCTGGTTATTTTATCCAATCCGGCTATTTCCCAGATACTGGCGTAGCCACCGGCACCGGCGACAAAGTACCATTTTTTATCTTCCGCGTTTTGGTATACAATCGAATTAAAATGTTCTACCCGCAGGGTGTTTTCGCTGGGTAACGCGGTTGCACTATCATCCAGCAAATTACCTGCGAATAGGCCGTCGAAGGTATAGATTTTTTCCTGGCCGTTTTCATCAACAAAGTCGAAATATTTACCGTCGATGGGACCGCCCAGGCCACAGGCACGACCGTAGAACTCACCATTTTTGGCGATTCCACTTGCCTTTTTACCGGCGCGCCATAACAATTTTCCGTCTTTATCCAACCGGTAAACGTAAACATCGGACAAATGCGAACTGTGTCCTATGCCGCGCGGGTCAGAACCATTCGCGTCCGCGTTGCCGAATACACCACCGTCCGGAGAATGCCATATATTGCTGAAACCGGCATTTTTACCGGGTTTCTGTGCCGCGGCTAACGGGAAAGCCCGGGTGTTGCTGCTGAAACTATATATTGGCATCCCGGTTTTTGAAAATGTCGGTGTTAAAATTATTATGGATGAGTTGTTGTTCAGGTATACAGACAGGTCTTTTTCACTGATGCTACCTGCCCAGTATGACCCACGATAGGTGGTTAACGGGTCAGTAGTTGCCTTGAAATCAACTTTTTCACCCGGGTCTGCTTTGCCATTTTCATTCAGGTCATTAAAAATCCACATTGGAGTTTCTTTGTTTTTCCAGTCCGCGCCAATTGACGCAACCAGGGTCATCTTATAACCATCAATTTTAAATATGGAGCATGGTGTGCCGCCGCAGAACATATATTTATTGCCATTATGGTTAACAATCCGCGGGAACCAGCGACCATAATTTGTCATGGCAAATTTTTCCCAGGCAGCATCCGGTCGGCTGGTTTTTGTTTTATAATCAATTTTATGACGTATAATCGCTTCGCCACCCCAGATATATAAATCCTGTGGTTTTTCCGGGTCAACGCAAACTTCTCCACTGATATACCATGGTCCGCACCACAACTTTTCGTATTTTAAATTGGCATTCAAACGTACAAAAATTTTGGGTGCGGCATCTTCTGAATAAAATATTTTCCCGGATGCGGCAACGGTAATGCCGGCAGGTCGGCGCAACTGGTCAACATAAAATTTTCCATTATTTTCCCGGCCACCTGGTTTGCCAAATGTGCCGGTTAATTTTCCTTTTCTGTCAAAACGTTTGATTTGCTGCGCGATTCCCCGGTCAGTAACCAGAATCTTACCTTTTTTATCAACTGCGACATCAAAAGGGGCAACCAATTTTTTCGATACAATTACCGTTGATAACCCGGATTTTATATCAATCCCGACAATATTAATATCACTGACAGCAAGCAGTCCATTGTCACCATCGAGGCATATCCCCGCAGGTTTAATTACATTTATCTCACCTGTTTTTACCAATGTTTCCGCATCAAAACAGGCAATTTTATTTTCTGTCGGCACAGATATATAAACCGTTTTTGCGTCGGCAGCAAGGGATGCACCGTTTGCGATGCCGGATAATTTAAATCCTAACGGATCGCTGCCATTATGGGCAATCGGCGCGTATTTGCCATCTTTACAAAATACCCGCCATAAACCATTTTTATCACTAAGTATATAAACATATTTTCCGTTGCTGGCGACGCTTATCTGTCTGCCCGGTTGTGCCAATGGGCTGTGCTGGCGCCATAATACATTTCCATCTTCATCCGCATGGATAAGCAGTCCGTCACCTTCCTCAACACCCCACAGTGGATATATACCGGTGGCGTCAGAGGCGATATCCTGGACATTATCCCATACACCACCCCAACCACCATTCGGGTTTTCACTTTCATATGGTGGTTTGCCCGGACTGGTGGCACTGGTTACATATTTGGCATGTAAACCGGCATTCAGCAATGCCCGCACTTCATATTTACCTGCTGCTACCGCCTTGCCATCATCATCATAACCATCCCAACCTATCTCTGCCTTGGCGCCATTGGTGGACTGACCGGCAACCAATGTGCGCAGAAGTGTGCCATCTGCCCGATAAACGCCGGCGGAAAGCAGACCTTTTTCCGGCAGTTCAACAGTTGTTTTCGCTTTTATTGCTATTGCATTATTGGCAACCGCCGGTTGTTGCAGATTCACATAAACAGTCTTCGGTGCTTCTGCCAGAAAATGTGCCTGTCCCCAGTCACCCATACCGCGGAAAGAACTAATTGAGCCCATACCATACGCCCGCAGTCCATTTTTCCAAATTCCTGCCATGGTTATTTGTATTGAATCACCGGCTTTGGGGAAATTGCCACTTTGGATGATAGTCCAAGGCACCCGGGCTTCAAAAGTTCTTCCACCCGGTGTCACTTTGGATTGAATTGTCGCAGAACTGCTGTCGCCGGTGAGGAATGAAAATGAACGTTGCAACGCTATATAATCTTTCTTTTCCCCGGCATTATGCCATAACGCGAAGGTAAGAATATCCATATTTTTCTTTATATCGCCACCCTGGTTTTTAGGGTCGGCGGCCATGCGGATTTCTATTGAATCGCCATACCACCAGACATTATTTACACCACCATCGTTGGTAAATGGTTGTGCGGCATTAAAGACCGCCGCCAGATACAAGGCGTCTTTGTCGTACATCAATGTCCAGGTTACATTATATTTGTCTTTGAGCGATGGGTCGACATACATTGGCCCGTACGCACAGGAAAGATTCCAATCCGACAGGTCGCCATCTATCGCAACTTTACCGGGAGAAGGAACGACAAAAAGGTCGGAACTGTCAATAACTATGGGGTTTTCACCTGCGCCACAAAATACGCCGGTTCCCCATAAATTACGTTCAAACCGCAACTCCGTGGGGATATCCAGTATTTGGCTGGCACCACGACTCCACCATACTTTTGCCAGATTTTTACTGCCGGCATTATCGCTGAAGTTTACAGCAACATCAGTTGCCACTTTTCTGCCGGCATCCGGACGAAATCCATCGAAAAATGCTATTGGCAACTTCACTTCCGCAGTATATAACCCGCCGGAATTGGCTACAACCATTTCCGCACCGGTAACAGGACCCATCCAGGCAATATCAATGCTGGTTGCGGGTGAACTTATTTTTGTAGTTTTATCCACCCCAGTTTTTGCCTGACGAAAAGCAAAAATTACCGGTTTGCCTTTTTGGATAGTCATTAAAATATGGTAATCGTTAACCCCGCCATTTGCAGATTTACCCTTAACTTCAGTATCAGTGCTGAAATAAAAATGCAGAGAATCACCACTTTTAAAAGCGGCAGACGGGTCATCACCACTGTTTTTCATAGGAGAAGCATCACGAACAACATATGCCAGATAAATATTTTGGTCATCCCACATGGCATATGTCTTAATTTTCTGGTCAAACGCGTTCGGGTCTACCTCATAGGAAACCGGCGCGTTTAACGCCCAGTCATTAAGTTTGCCGTCAATAACAACCGGTTTATCAGCCCGTATAAAATTTAACGGTGGTGGACCGGCAGTGGCAGAAAGTGCCAGTGTAATCGTCGCAATAACGGTTATCAGTAACCCGATAATGCGAAATGTCGTTTTCATATTTATAATCTCCCTTAAAGATTTTTATCCGGTAAACAAACGAATTAGAACATTCATTATCTTTTTTGTTGTAAAGGTGGTGCAGTCGATTTTCGTATTATTAACTCAACAGGTAAAGAAACTTGTTCGTTCTGGTCAATATTTGTGTCATTGCGGATACATGCTACCAATTTTTGCGCAGCAACTTGTCCGATTTCACGTAATGGTAAACGAACAGTTGTTAAAATATTTTGCCCAAGATGATTTAACATTGGGGTGGTGTCATCAAAACCTATAATACTTATATCTTCCGGGACATTTATACCGGCACGCCGCAGTTGGTACCACAAATTTATTGCTACCGCGTCATTTAATGCCAGAATACCGGTAATTTCCGGATGTTCCCGCAATTGCTGAATAATTTGATGTGATTGGATATTATCATCAGCAGATGGCAAACCATTCGGATCTGCCCATCTGCCGGGTACAGGCAATAAGGTTAGATTTTTAATCGGGTCAAGCCCATATTCAATTAAAGCTCTTTTTACCCCGGTTAATCTTTTATATAAATTATCCGCAGGTTTAGCACCTTGAAAAATAACTTCATGGATAAAATGCGCAATATTCTGATGCCCTGAATCAAGCAGATGTTTTGCGGATTGGTATCCACCTTCCTCTTCGTTAGCTAATATACAAATTAAACCGGGTATCGAATGAATTAAAGATATAATTGGACGGTCACCATATCCCGGCAATTGCCGTAATTGGTCAATTGAATCAACAATATCCTGACCGGCAAAAACAATTAATCCATCAATTTCTCCCCGCCTGAAAATAGGGGGAATGGGATCAGACAATGTTGTCAGCGAATAATCAGCAAATATTTGTGCGTTCAACAACGCGAAGTCATTCTGATTAAGGACATCCATTATTCCCCATGTCATTGTATTAAAGAAAAGAGTATGGTGAAAATTTGAAGGCAGAGCAAGAGCGACAATTTGATTTAATATATGCTGATTTCTATGACGTGATAACAAACGCCGTGCGGCATCATGAACTGCGGGGTCATAACCTAATTCTATTGCTGCATTCTGAATACGTTTTGCCGTTGCTGGTTTAACCCGTGGGTCACCACGCAAAGCAATAGAAACGGTGGAGATGGCAACATCGCAAAATTGAGCGATATCAGTAATGGTGGCACCAGATTTTCTCGGGTTAGTCATATTTATTATATGCCTGTTATAAATTTTATTTTACGTAAAGCTATTGATAATTATCTTTATGAAATGTATAATAACAAAAATCGAAACCTATCGCAAGACTTTTTTGCATTAAAAGGAGATGTTATTATGACATCAAAATCATTCAAGGGTTTCACCCTTATCGAGTTGTTGGTGGTAATTGCTATTATTGCAATTTTAGCCGCAATACTCTTTCCTGTATTTGCTCGTGCGCGCGAGAAAGCACGACAAACAACCTGCACTAGCAATCAACGGCAAATTGCTGCCACTATCTCCATGTATGTACAAGATCATGAGGAAACATTACCCGGGACGTCAAAAGTTTGGATTGATACTAAACTGGATGCCGGCGTATTAGTTTGTCCAACAAAAGGCAAAACTCCACCTAACAGTTATGGATACAACAGTTATATTGCAGGACAAGCATTGGGTGATTTTTCATCTCCTAATGAAATAATGGTAATTGCCGATGGAGTAGGAGTTAATAATTTATTATCAATTCAGTCAGATGTAGATTTCCGTCACAGTGGTAATGTAGTATGTGGGTATCTGGACGGTCATGTGGGAACTGTTAAAAGTGAGAACTTCAGTTCTTTTGCTATCCCAAATATCGATTTGCAGGAAGGACTTATTTCCGGTCAAGTAATTGCAGATGGAACGAATGGATGGACACATGCTGTTACATGTACTGACACAGTGCAGACTATTGCTTCTGACGGACAACCATCTCCCTGTATTAATTTTGCGTCTACTGGCTATAAAAACGGTGACACTTATAAAGATTTAGGTGGAAATATCAACGTTAGACAGTGGATGTTTTATGGTTCGTTAAAATATCTTCCGGTATCAATGACCGGAGAAAACCGATGGCAAATAATGATAGAAGATACCGCTAATAAAGTTATCTGCAAATTTGAGTTTTATAACGGTACTTTCTTCGATTTTAATACCAGAAACTATACAACACCGAATCTAATGGCTTCAATACCCAGATTAGCTAATTGGAATACCTTTAAAATTACCGCATGTGATGGCAATATCTATCTTGAATATGCCGGTTTTATAACAAAAATGCCACAATATGATGCAGTTGCATCATGGAACAACCCTAAAAGACTACATATTTATCAACGTGGTGTAAACGGCCAAAACCTTTACCTTGATAACCTTAAATTCGGTACCGATTCAATCAGTATCAAAGTTTTTACATGCGCATATTGCAGCAAAGTTATTTCCCGTGGATTTTCTTTCTGTCCGTATTGCGGGCATACTCAACCATAACTTTTTGCATTATTTAGCACAATACCCCTGTGATTAAATATCATGGGGGTTAACACTTAAGAAATGAAAATACTGCTCTGTTAGGATTATAACCTATTAGTCATCAGATATTGCTTACTTTCTATTAACATAATTTTCGCATATAAAGAAATATGCTTGAAAATAGTCGCTTCGACAAGTTCAGCGACCTGTCACTGAGACTGTCGAAGTGACTTTAAGCGAAAGTTCTGTATAGATAAGAAATAATCAAATTTTCTCTCATAAAGCAATTGATAATTATCCTTATGAGTTGTATAATAAAATATCGAAACCTATCGATTTATGTTTCTTTTCTAATTAAAGAGGAATGTTACTATGGCATCAAAATCATTAAAGGGTTTCACCCTTATCGAGTTACTGGTGGTAATTGCTATTATTGCAATTTTAGCCGCTATTCTGTTTCCGGTATTTGCGCGGGCACGCGAAAAAGCCCGTCAAACCACCTGCTCATCAAATCAACGTCAGATTTCCGCGGTGATACAAATGTATGTCCAGGACCATGAAGAAACATTACCAACTACAGCATCAGTGTGGTCAACTTTAAGCATTGACCCGGGAGTACTGATTTGCCCATCAAAAGGAAAAAGCATGACTAACGGTTACGTGTATTCCGGATTTGTCGGTGGAAAAGCATTGGGTGATATCAGTGACCCATCTGCCGAATTATTAACCGGTGACGCGTCAACATCAGCAGTCGGTAATATATTTACCTCGCCAACAACATTGGATAAACGCCATTCAAATTTGGCGATATTCAGTTATGTTGATGGCCATGTTGGCGCGTTAGCAGCATTTAATAAGGTAGTCTTTACAGACGATTTCAGTAAAATGGCAGTGGCGCAATATCCGTCAGATACAAAAAGCGGAAACTGGTATATCAACAGTGCCGGTGATGTCACGAAATATAAAATTGGTGTTGGGGTATCACCAGCAAATGCCAACCAAAAATGGTTTTATGGTTGCATTGTCAGTGGTTGGTACAACGCGTCGTTTGGCCAATTAGCACCATTACCCAACATGTTAGACGACAGTGGGCAAATTCCCGTCGGTTATACCGTTCTGGTTGAATACGATTGTTATGGCGCACTTGCCGGTGGTCAGGGGTCAACCATGGGAATGGGATATGGCACAACCTGGAACAGCACCACCACACCGGGAAACTTGTATAATAGCGCATTAAATGTCGCGCAACCGCATACCACTTTCAGTCCGGGTGGGGTAACGCCATACATCTACAACCATTATACATTCACCATGTCGCAAACATCCCTCGCAGGTGGCACGGCAACCGTCGTTGGAAATGGTGTTATTCTGAAAAACAACGTATCTTATACCGGTTTGGTAAATGGTTTTCAATTTAATCCACGTCAGGGGTCAAATGAAGGCATTGCCAATTTCAAGATTTCTTATGTGGTTTTAAATTAAACAGGCTATTAATTTCAATGGCACCCCAAATAATTGCCTTGTCAGAAACTGGTTTACCGCAATCTTCCAATTAAAGTGTACACAAAAT
>CAZNLA010000245.1:0-7980 GCA_964573385.1 uncultured bacterium | reverse complement strand
GGTAAAAAACGGGTGGTGATGATGCTGAATGCATTGGATGGTTCAATTGCATGGCAGAAGGAACTGACCGCGGAAAGGACCCCCCAAACAGACAGCAAAAATGGGTATGCATCGCCGACACCGGTAACAGACGGTAAAACTATATATGTATTTTTTGATTCACCCGGTATGGTGGCATTGGATTTAACCGGTAATGTATTGTGGACACGCGATTTGGGACCATTTAAAAACTCTTACAACCAGGCGAGTTCACCAGTATTATATAAAAATTTGATTATAGAAAATTGTGACCAGGATACCGGGAGTTTTATTGTGGCACTGGATGCAGCAACCGGTGTTGAAAAATGGCGCACATTAAGACAACCTCAGCGACAATTCGCCACACCACTATTAATTACTTCTTTCGGTCAGGACCAGGTGGTGGTAAATGGCAATACCGTAATATCATATAATCCGGAAAATGGTAAAGAGTTATGGCGTTGTAAAGGGATGGCGCCAAACTTATCGCCAAGCGCAGTTTTTTCTAATGGCCTGGTATATGTAACATCTGGTCGAAATGGGCCATCGCTGGCGATTGACCCCACTGGTCGTGGTGACATTTCAGACACCCACATCCGCTTGCGCGCTACCACTGGCGGTCCGTATGTGCCATCGCCATTAGTTTATCCTAATATGTTATTGCCCGGTGATAACGGCGCATTGCAGGCGCTTACGGATAGCGGAAAGTTATTGGTGGAAATCCGTTTGCCCGGGCATTTTACCGCGTCACCGGTGGCAGGGGATGGCAAGATATATTGGCCGAGTGAAAAGGGCGATGTTTATGTGTTGGATGCCTCTGGACTAACGAAAAAAGTGCCGGTGTTGCCGGTATTGGCAGTTAACAGCATGGGGGAGAAATGCCTTGCGTCACCCGCCATTGCCGATAGTAAATTATATATTCGCACAGATAAATCTTTGTATTGCATATTTGGCAAAGGAAAAGCAAAACCTGTGAACTTTGTTAAATTAAATGCCAGTTATGAAGATTTGGAAAAGCAGTTCAAAAGCCATCCCGCCGCATTGGGTGATGATGTTGATATACGTTTGGAAGTAGTGGAAGCATTGGCGACAATTACTGATCCGCGTGCAATGTCATTATTATTGGAAGCCGCGAAGAAAGACCCGCATTGGGACGTTAGTGAGGCTGCGGTGAAGTCATTGGTACAACAGGGAAAAGTCGCTATACCCGAGATGTTGAATTTAGTAAGCACTGGTGAGGCATGGCGTCCATACCTTAAAATTGCTCCGGCAATAGCATTGGGAAAGTTGGGACAACCAGAAGCTATTCCGGTATTGCAAAAAGCCGCCACATCCGGCGACCCGATTGTCCGCGCGGAATGTATAATCGCATTGGGACGGATAATTGCGGTTAATGTAAAGGAATTGCCAGCATTATTGCCAGTTATTATTAGTTGGCTTAATGACAAAGAAAGCCTGGTACGCGAGGCAGCAATTAAAGCCCTGACAAACAATATCGGCAAACCTGGTGTTGATGCTGCCACGTTAACACCAAAATTGTTGGATGCGTTAGCGGATAAAAACCTGATGGTGGCGAATGCGGCACGCGAAGCATTAATAACATTAAAGGTGCCGAAAGAGATTATAATGAGAGATGAAATATTATATGGTGAACAGCGTAAAATTTCTGTTGTACGGCATTTAAAAGCCGGACCGATAAGCGTAAAGTTTCAGGATGGCGAATTACGCTATCTGTGTGCTGGTCACAAAGAGATAATGCGCAGAGTTTATTTTGCGGTGCGTGATTCGCGTTGGGATACGGTTATGCCGGAAATTAGCGTATTGAATATTGAACAACAGGAAAATAGTTTCTCCATAAAAATAGCCGCAAATGCAAAAAATGATGTAGCAGATTATGACTGGACCGGTGAAATAACCGGAACAGAAGATGGTAAAATAACCTATAAAATAAATGGTAAAGCAAATATCGATTTCAATTCACCACGTATAGGATTATGTATGTTACTGGGAACAGAATCGCTGGGTGGCCAAATCTATGAACTTCAGGATGAAAAAGGTGGAATTAAAACCGGCACTTTCCCGGTGAATGTCCAGAACGATTTGCTGGCGAATTTAAATAGTTTTCGTTCGCTGAGTTATACGACTAAAGAAGGAATGAAAGTGTCGGCAAGTCTGATAGATGGTACATTTGGTATGGAAGACCAACGGAATTTTGGCGATTCATCATATAAAGCGATGAGTGGTTTGCCATATAAATATCCGAATGTTGTTAAAGGTGAGAAAGCAAGTCAGACATTTGTGTTAGATGTAACCAATCCGTCTATAAATGTGACAATAGTTTGGCCGCATATCGAAATAGGTGCAATAATGTCGGACACTAAATTACCTAAACTGCTGCCACCATTAGTGCCTGCCACAAAAAATAATTTTATGACTTATAATCGTGACACGAAAAAGTTCGCTGACGCAGGAACACTGGTTATACCATATTGCCCGGCATTGCACATGCCAGATGAAGATACCTATATGGAAAATATTCCGACAATAACAGACTGGACCCGTTCAATACGTGCTACATTATTAAAAAAAAACTTCCGTATTGACCCAATTACCATGAACTCGCCTTACCCGCGTCCTGCGGCGGATTCGCGTAATAATGGCGTTTTTGGCGCGGCATGGTGTGCCCGGGTAATTAAGAACCTGGCGATGGCAGGTGTGGCAGAAGCATCATTTGCGTCAAATCAGGGGTATGCCGCAATGGTGCAGAAACGGTTAGGTGCAATGGCAGGGGCACAACTGTTTAATTTAACTATTAATCAAAATATCCCGGAAACGATAGACGCGTTTTCTGTCAGAATAAATGGTAAAAATCTGATGTGGTTAATTAATCTGACCGACCAACCACAACAAGTAACGGTTGTTATTCCAGAAAATATTAAGTTAATCACCAGTACCTGTATAAATGAAAAGACGAAAATAGGTTTATCATTGCCTGTAGAACAACAGAAAGTGGTAAAAGGTGAAATAACAGTAAAATTACCTGCATTTGCGGTTATGGAATTAACGATGCTAAGGTGATGTAGTTTAGGGTGGATTAAACAGGCTTGTGCAAAACCTAACCCAAATAAATTGGACAAGTTTAATGGTAATGTATGCCTTGGAAAGGCATTTTAATGAGTAACCCCAGGCGTCAGCCTGGGGATTTAACTATAACATTGACTGCGCCTCGTAGAGGTGCTTTTATAATACCACCTCTACGAGGCGATAATAGTAATCTGTTACTTCCCCAGGCTGACGCCCTCATGCTTATACACATTTTGATTATATGAAATTATTTCGCATGTTAATAATAAAACATAAGGCATTTGGGAGGGCAGTTGTACTCAACTGCCATGGTATAACCGGATGTTTAATATAAATAGTGATATGTGACAATTTATATTGGATGGTACTGTTAATAATCACCATATTTGTCGTTAATTCCGTTCTGTTTTTTAATAAATACACTATCGTGGCAGTTGAGTACAACTGCCCTCCCATGACATGAAAGCCAATATGTCTAATTGTAAAAATTCAATAAATGTGTATAAGCGTGAGGCTGACGCCTGGGGTTAATCATTATGTCGCCACTCCGTGGCTATTATATAATGCCTAAATTTGTATAAATCAGTTAAACCAATCATAAGTTTTTACTATTATTGTTGCCTGCTTACTAACCACATTCTCAGTCGGTTGAAATCGAATGAAATCGGGCGCAATCGGCAGAAATCGATTTTTTTTACCTAATATCATAAAGTCATAAGAACCTAATTATATCTATTTTTTTGTGCGGAATGCCGTCTCCGGCATTCCTTTGCAATTTTATGTAAAAAATAAATCATGGTAGAACGTATTTACACACCTTTATCCGCGCGTTCTATTAAAGCGTCCTGCAGGTTGGCGTTTAAAGTTACAAACTTTGCACTAAGACCACTTATGCGGATGGTGACGTCGGTGTGGGTTTCGGGTGCTTTTTTAGCTAATCGTAATATCTCTGCTGATTGCAGGTTGAAATGCAGGTGAAAACCACCGTTGGCAAAATATCCTTTGATTAGTGAAGTCAGCATGGCAATGCCGTTTTCGCCATGCAGAATATCCGCTGGCAGTGATAACGCCAATGGGTTGCCGCAACCGCATAAATGATGAGCAACATTACTGACTGATGCCAATATTGATGTAGGCGTTCCGCCACAGTTATTTGCCGGTCCGCATCCATAAGACAAATTATCTTGTTTGCGACGTCCGTCCGGTGTGGCATATTGGTGGTCGTATATATCCGCAGTGAAACGAAAAAAAGCGGGGTAGGGGCGTAAATTATTTTCCATACGACTGTTTAATACCATCGTTGCTATTTTCGTCGATACTTCTTTGGCTAACTGGTTGGTAAATTTGTTATCTGTGCCGTATTTTCCGGTAATGGTTGATAATTTTTTGCGTATTAATTCATCAGGGAAATCATTAATTATCTCTTCAAAAATTTCTTTCACAGTGATTTCTTTGTTTTTGAACGCTACTTCATTAATCGCATGCAGGCTATCCACTGTTGTTCCCAGACCCAGTATATTTATCCCGAATAAATTATAATTCGCGCCACCAGCTTCCACCGGCAATGCATTCTCAATACAACCATCCATTAAAGTACTACTAAATGATGAAGGGGCATTATCGCGCCAATAATTCCAGGTATGCTGATAGTTTTTTTCCACCGCTTTTTGGTAAACAGTATGCACATAGTCATACCAACCATCTAAGAAAACCGGAAATTTATCAGCACTTTGCGCAGTTTCAGTAGCCAGGTATTCATTTAACAGTTTTGGCAGAGTTGGTATATTTCCGCCAACGGTATTCGGGTAACAATCCCCCTGCGATGTCGCCTCATAACAGCCAACTATGCCGTAATCGCGTGCCCTTTCCAGTGATAAACCAGCAGATTGCAAACCAGAAATTGCGGATGAATCGTTGATAAAACCTGGTTGTCCGGTGCCTGTTTTTGCTAATTTACAGGCTTCCAATAAGAAATCATCGGGGGTAGTATCATGAATGCGCACAGATAATGAAGGTTGGGTAACTCTTAAATCACGCATAACATGCAGCATAAGTATAGACAATGGATTTGTGGCATCATTGCCATCAATATCCACACCACCAAGGGTAAGATTCTGACTTTCCTCACCTTCGCAACATCGTAAATAAAATGCGGCAATCAGATTTGCTGCTTCATTCATGGTGATAATCTGCGATTTTAAATCATTACGCAGAAAAGGCCACAGGCATTGGTCAATTCGTCCGAATGAAATGGCTGCGGATGGATTTTCCGCATGGAGAAAAATCTGTATAAACCAGACTAATTGTAACGATTCATGAAAAGTTTCCGATTTATTGCCTTGCCCCAACCGTTTTAATGACAACGCCATTTTTAATAAATTATTTTTTTCGTTATCATCGGTGGTGCTATTAGCCATTTCGAGTGCCGCAAGAGTATGACGGTTTATAAAGGTTTTAAAAGCATGTAATCCGCGTGTAAACGCATTGAGATTCATAATCTCATCGTCAGTTGTTGCGGTATTTATTCGTGCTTTAATCCTGTCAGTTAATCCGTTAATGCCATTGTTTAGCAATGTTGCGTAGTTATAAACAATATGTCCTGCATTGTGGGCGTATCCCGCAGCATACAACTGTTCATTAACTTCCGGAGTAAACCGGAAGGCGCAGAACTTTTGGCTGCCATATATTAAATCATCAGCATTGCATTTAATTATGGCGTTTTGGGCAAATAATTCCATCATATAACAACGGCGAATAATTGCCGGTTGTCCTATTGTTTCACTGTAAGCCTGTAACCGTGCGTCAGAAAAGGCAACTAATTCGTCATCTTCGTAATATATAGATCCACCATGAATTAATGTGGTTGCTCTGCTGTTTTCTATATATGCGTCATATAACTTTCTTACCACTGGTGAGAAAGATGAAAGCTTATTGTCTGATGCAGATATATCATTTGTCGTCATAAAATATATTCTATTTTCCTTTAATAGTAGATGATACTTTTGCTGTATCAAATAAATTGGATAAGTTTTTAGTTTTTAGTTTTCAGGAGTGGTCACTGAGCCTGTCGAAGTGACCTTTTTAAAAATCCTGACTTTTGGTACGTATAAGGTTACTAACGGCCTAATTCAGATATTGATTCACTGATTTTCTTCATCATTCCCTCTGATATATCAAGTTAAACTGTTGTATTGTAACCGATGTAATTATAGCAAAAATCTGACTATACACAACCTGAATAAATTAAAAATTAGGATTTACTAAGGTATAAATTGCGGATAAACAAAGGAAAAAGAAAATAAATAAGGAAAGAATATAGATATTGAAAACAAAGGAATAATATTATGACAAATTTAATTACATGGCCGGCACCATCGCAGGAAATTGCGTCTGCGGATTATACTGTCAGCGTTGATTCTATTCCACTTTTTGTGTATCAGGCACGGGTACGTGCTGATATTTTGCAGAACGACGGGTTATGGACACATGTGACCAATCCAACAGGAGAAGTCGCGTCATTTGTTATTTTTGATCAGTCCGGACCTGTTAATGTAAAAGTATCGCCATCGCGTGAATTCTTATCAGTAAGTATATTACCCGAAAGGTTGGGGATACTTCCGGTTATTGATGGCTGTTCAATTTCCTTCACAATGAACAAACCTGATGCGGTTACGGTTATTTTCGATAATGATGACACCAAAGCACTGCATATTCTGGCTAGTGAACCTGAGATAGATATTCCAAATCCCCAGGACCCGAATGTGTTATATTTTGGGCCTGGTTTGCATGAAATTAATTGCATAAAACCAGTAAGTGGACAGACGGTATATATTGCTGGTGGTGCAGTGGTAAAAGCGAAATTAAATGCGGATGAAAAGGGAACATGGAGCGAACAATGGAATGTAACATTTTACCATGGCGCGGTATTGGATTTAGCCGGGGTAACAGATGTAAAGATATGTGGTCGTGGTATATTAGACGCAAGCATGTTACCGCATCCGGCAAAACCGATGATTGTTCTTAACGACAGCAATAATATTCGGTTAGAAGGAATTATATTGCGCGATTCATCTAATTGGAATGTAATTATCGGTAAATCAAACAATATACGGGTAAATGGTTTGCGCATAATAAGTGGTCGGTTAAATAGTGATGGTATCAACAGCGTAAACTCGCAGGATGTGGATATACGAAGATGTTTTGTGCGGAACCATGATGACAGTATAGTAGTGAAAACAACAGGTGTTGAACCACCCGCGGAAAATATAAATGTAGAAGATTGTATAATATGGAACGATTGGGGATATGCTTTAGGTGCCACATATGAAACCCGTGCTGGTATACAAAACCTTAACTTTTCGCGATGTGACATTATATATAGCCGGCATTGGTGTATGGGTATTCATGTATCAGATAGCGCAACAGTAAAGGATGTTAATTTTTCTGATATTAATATTGATACTCCGCAATTGCAAAAAAAATCAGGTGACATTTACAATGCCTTAACCAGTGAACCGAAATTATTAAGGATGGTAATTCAGCAGGATTGTTGGGGTAAAGATGATGAACGAGGAAAAATACGGGATGTTGTTTTGAAGAATATCACTGTTAATAGTTGTTCAATGCTGGCTTCAGAAATGTTTGGTCTGGATGCAGTACATAATATTGAAAATGTAACTTTGAATAATATTCATCTGAATGGACAAAATGCCGCAACAACTATTGATGAATTACGATTGGTAGTGAATGATTTTGTAAATAGACTTGTCTGTAAATAAATATAATCAGGACTTTCGCTTTAAAGAAAAATATGCTTATAAATGTTCGCTTCGACAGGCTCAGCGACCGGTCACTGAGCCTGTCGAAGTGACCTTAAGC
>CAZNLA010000244.1:0-7994 GCA_964573385.1 uncultured bacterium | reverse complement strand
TTAAATGATGGGCATAAATGAATTAGAAAGATGGGGTTTACCGAATACTTACATACTTTGATTTATTTGGTAGATTTGATAATTTGAATGAACTCTTGCAAAACATGATGATGCTAATAATAGATTGTTGTTCCCAACACCCTACCCCTTAATCCACTCCCCGGTTGGAAAAAGGCAGATGTCTGTAACATCTTTGTATCATCAGGTTTTGCAAGATTCTATGAGGATTGAAAACGATTACAGAACTTATTAATCTCATATGCAAACTATATTAAAAAAATCCCTGGCCATCCATGGCCAATAAGATATTTCCATAATTAAAAGTTTAATTACGGTACAGAATTTACCTTGATACAGCGGAATCCGGTCAAATCATTAAAACCTGTTGGCAAAATGCCATTACGAAATGCACCTCTGCCAAATGAATTACAACTATTGCCGTACCATGCACCACCACGTATGATATGCTGAACACCTTGTAATGGACCGATAGGGTTTAACTGTGACATTTGTGAATAGTCACCATACCAGTCATTGCACCATTCCCACACATTACCGGCCATATCATCTGCACCACACCAACTGGTACCAGCAGGGAATGACCCTACAGGCCAGGTTGATTTGCCGGCATTTATCGGATTACTGGCGTTAGCGCATTTTTTAGCGTCCCAACCGCCATATGGATTATTACTGGTAGCAACTCCTCCCCATGGGTAATTATTTGCTACTGGACCACGACATGCGTATTCCCATTGTGCCTCTGTTGGCAATGATACGCCGGCCCAATCAGCATAAGCCTTACAATCAATCCAACTTACATTCACAATCGGATGTTGTTGTAATGCAGGATCATCCCATCCGGATTTTCCTGCCCAACTATAATCAGTCGGGAATGCTGGCATCGCCCGTGATGTTGCCGTGCAAAACATATTGTATTGCGCAACTGTTACCTCATATTTATATATCCAAAATCCCGACAGAGAGACGCGTTGGGTTTTTGGTTGATTCCACCATGAATCATAATCTGTACCCATAGTCGTCATACCTGCAGGCACCCATACCAGGGCCGCACCATCATTATTATTTGTTCCCGGTGCACCCGTAGGACCAGGAAGCGCAACGACATAATCTTCAGGGCTATACGCAGTACCACTTTGTGTTGTAACGCTAATTTTTCCGGTAGTGGCATCTTTTGGCACAACTGCCATTAACGACATAGAAGAATTATCAGTTATTGCCTGTGCCAATGCCCCATTAAACCTTACTTCAGTCGCACCTGCAAGGTTAATACCGGTGATTAACACCTGTGCACCACCACTGGAAGGTGTGAAGAAAGTAATTTGCGGCGTCAGATTTGAAATTCCGGATGCGGAAGTTGCGCAACGGAAACCGAATTGAGTATTGGTAGTATCCGGGGTAGTACGCATACGGGCAGATCCCCGGAAGTAAAAAGGCCACTGATACTCCCATGAACCACCACGCAATATACGGTCAACATCTATTACTGCCCCGGTTGGGTTTGTTACCGGTGCTAATGAGTAATTACCGTACCAGTCTGCGCACCATTCAATCACATTTCCTGCCAAGTCCTGCGCTCCACACCAACTGGCACCACCAGGGAATGATCCAACCGGCCAGGTAGATTTCCCCAGGAATTCGCTATTAAAGTAATTTGCGCATTTTGTTTGATCCCAACCATTATTTGAATTCCACGCGGTTGCAGTACCACCCCATGGGAAATTATTCCCCGCCGGACCGGTAGACGCATATTCCCACTGCGCCTCTGTTGGCAATGATACGCCCGCCCAATCGGCATATGCCTTACAGTCAAACCAGCTAACATTTACAATTGGGAATTGTTGCACAGTGGGATCATCCCAACCGGTTTTACCAGTCCAACTTAAATCAGTTGCCATACCAATACCAAAATCAACTGATGGTTGTGGGAAATGCGGCAATTCTCTTGATGTCGCAGTACAAAACGCGCGGTACTGCGCAACTGTAACTTCATATTTATAAACCCAATAACCGGACAGTGTGACCTGTTGAGTCTTTGGTCCATCCCACCAACTATCATATGTTGTACCCATGGTAAATGAACCACCCGGCACCCATACCATTGCCGCGCCATCAGTAGGATTAGTTCCGGCAGTACCCGGGATATTAATAACTTCTACTGTAAAATCAGTAGAACTGGTCGCCGTACCACTTTGTGTTGTAACTGTTATTTTTCCGGTGGTTGCACCAACCGGAACAACAACATTCAATGACATCGGTGTGTTATTTGTTATTGTTAATGCCTGAACACCATTAAACCTGACGGAAGTTGCACCGGCCAGGTTAACACCGGTAATTAATACATTAGTTCCCGGGGCACCTCTGAATGGTGAAAATGATGTTATTTCCGGTGCCAGATTTGTTACCCATGCCTGAGTTGATACACAACGGAAACCAAGATTATCTCCGGTACCATAACTGTATGGATTAAACTGATAACGAACAGCACCACGGGTATAATGACTGTCACCATCATACCAGGAACCACCACGAATAACGCGGAATATCCCTGATGCTGCCCCGGTTGGATTAGTTACAGGTACTGCCGCATAGTTGCCGGCCCAATCCGCGCACCACTCCCACGCATTTCCTGCTAAATCATATACGCCACACCAACTGGCACTGGCAAGGTATGACCCTACTTCCCTTGTTGATGTTCCTGCAATTATAGAGTTATTCATGTTTGCACATTTATTCGAATCCCAACCATCTGTCGGATTAGCTAATGTTGCGTTGCCACCCCACGGGTAATTAAGTCCTGAAGGACCGCGCGCGCTATATTCCCATTGAGCCTCGGTTGGCAAAGAAACACCTGCCCAGTCAGCATAAGCCTTACAGTCATTCCATACTACATTAACTATCGGATGTTGTTGCAGAGTCGGGTCATCCCAACCTGTTTTTCCTGCCCAACTGTATCCGGATGGGAATGGAGGCATTGACCTGGCATTAGCGGCGCAAAACGCGCGATATTGCGCAACTGTTACTTCATATTTATAAATCCAATAACCGGATAATGTAACTTGCTGAGTGTTAGGTGCCCCTGATTGTGGATCGTAGTCTGTACCCATGGTGAATGTACCTGCCGGCACCCAAACCATTGCCGCACCATCTGACTGATTAGTACCGGAAACACCCACAGGTCTGATTACAAAATCAGTCGAACTTGTCCCGGTTCCACCCGGAGTAGTGACAGTTATCTTTCCGGTTGTTGTGCCAACCGCGACAGTTGCGGTCAGCGAAGCCTCTGATATATTAGAAATTGCCGCGGCGGGTTTACCATTAAACTTTACTGATGATGTGCCAAGTAAACAGGTTCCGGTAATCTGAACATTAATACCCGCATCACCAGTTGTCGGAGAAAATGATGTTATTGTTGGCGGTGGTGGCGGAAGCACAACATAATTAATAGCAGGAGAAGAAAATGTAAGGTTAGGATCCGCACCGCCTAAATCTTTCGCGACTACATATACATTACTGTATGTTTTAACCTGTACAGGAGTCCAGTTAAAACTGTTGCTACTATTGTAGTCACGTAGTATTATTGCGCCATACATAAATTTATACTGAACATTAACACCACCAGTGGCAGTAGCAGTTATAGTAACCGGAATACCATACGTTGCAGTATTAAGTGGATTTGTTGTTAGTGATACTGCGGTAAGAGCGGTTTTGGTGGTGATACTGATTTCATTGGATGTTAATGTTAATGTAGGATCAGCACCACCTAAATCTTTTACAACTACGGATATATTACTATATGTTTTTAATACTACGGGTGTCCAAACGATGGAATTACTGCTGGCAAAATCGCGCAATATCACTGCACCATACATAAATTTGTATTGCAGATTTACCCCACCATTTGCTGTTGCGGTTAATGTTACCGAATTACCAAGTAAAACCGCAGTTGCCGGTACAGATGCCAAGGTTACACCTAACAACGCGGTTTTTGTGGTAACACTGACACCTGCCGATGTATAAGTAAGCGCCGGGTCAATACCACCGGCATCCTTTGCTATAACTGTTAATGGGGTATATGTCTTTAACGCTAATGGCGTCCAGACAAGGGTATTACTGCTGGCAAAATCACGCAGCATTACTGCGCCATACATAAATTTATACTGAACATTTGCACCACCGGTGGCAGTAGCGGTTAATGTAACCGGCCTGCCCAATAAAACAACATTTAATGGCGCCGTTGTTAAAGATACCGCAGTTAACGCGGTTTTTGTTGTTACACTCACCATCGGTGAAGTTACTGTTGCTGTCGGATCAAGCCCACCGAGGTCTTTGGCAATAACTGTAAAGGTATATGTTTTTAATGCTGCCGGTGTAAATGTGTAACTATTGCTACTGCTAAAATCACGTAAAACCAGTGCGCCAGTCATAAACTTATATTGAACGTTAATACCACCGGTATTAGTAGCGGTAAGGGTAACAGATTTTGTTAATAAAACAGCATTTGCAGGGGTGGTTGCTAAATTAACTGCGGATAACGTTGGCAAAACAATATAAACTTTATTAACTGATGTTACCGTCGCATTCGGGTCGGCGGCCTGTAAATCTTTAGCGACAACAGTAATGTTATATGTCTGCGCGATTAATGGAGTCCATACAAAACTATTACTGGCTTCAAAATCACGAATAATGTCAGCACCATTCATAAATTTATATAATACTGTCCCACCACCGGTAGATGTCGCAGTGAAGGTAACGGGTTTACCGACTATTGAGGGTGAAACCGGAGAAACGGCCAATGAAACAGCAGAAAGTGCAGGTTTGATAACAACAGAAACAGCAGGTGAAGTAACTGTTGCCGTTGGGTCAATACCACCCAGGTCTTTGGCGATGACAGTGAAGGTATAGGTTTTAATAAAACCGGGAACTAAAGAATAACTGTTGCCTGCAGCAAAATCACGCAAGACAGCTGCACCACTCATGAACTTATATTGTACATTAACACCACCGGTCGCGGTTGCGGTTAAAATAACCGGCTTACCAAATAACGCGGAAGTTGCAGGTGATGTAGATAATGAAACTGCTGATAAATCAACGGCCCATATCGATTGGTTTAATAAAAATAAACCAATAACCATCAAGCAGATACGTAAAGAAAAATCTATCTTCTTCCGTAAATCCAATAAAGAACAGTTAAGAGTTAATATTGTACTCATATCCGGTGTAAAACCCCCCTTTTCTAATTAATGCCAACTATAGCATTTTGTCTTTCCGATAACCCGAACCTCATACCACATCATACTAAACAAATCGGAATAGTTATTCGGCAAATATTAAACTACACTTATCGAAAGATAACTAAATTATAAACGAAAATTATCTTTTAAAATATCAGGTAATGACCTTATATTTTAAAAAATAATGTAACGATTAATTTTCACTGAAAGCAGTTTCGACATTCTCAGCAACCAATCACCGAGAATATCGTAACAACCATCTCCTACATTTCCCTGTTTTAATCCTCTGCTACTGCTTCTGCCATTGCCTGTATATTTGCAGGTGGGACATTGGGTAGAATCGCTTCATGACTGGGACTAATTATTAATCCTGGTCCTAATAGTTGTTTAATACGTCGTATATCATCACGAATATCAGTTGGTGTGCCATGTACCAATAGGTATTGGGTATCCACGCCACCCAAAAACGCGATACGACCTTTATAATTTTTTGCCAAATCTTCCGCGCTCATATTGGCTGCAAGTGCCTGTAACGGGTGCAGACAATTAACTCCGGAATCAATGAGTCTGTTTATAACTTTCGATATCGCGCCACAGGAATGCAGAATTACCTGATACCCATATTCATGCCCCTGGGCAGTAAAACGTTGGAACCACGGCAAAATAAACTCGTCAAACTGCTCGGGACCACAAATTAAATCCAATTGTGTGCCAAAGTCATTGCCAAAGAAATACCCATCCACCATATTGCCGGCAAGGTTGAAAAACTTTTCATTGGCCGCGTAATAAAACTCGCATACCTTGTCAGTAACCGCCTGAATAACTTCCGGATGGGTATACATTTTAATAAAATATTCTTCCATGCCGAAAAGATCTGCAATATTATGATAAAAACATGTCCAGAATCCACTCATGCGGTAAACATCACCGGCATTTTCCAAGTCGCGCAGACATGAATCAAAATGCAGATATTCTGGTTTTGGCCAGGGAAATGCTTCAATCTCCGCGATAGTTTCGCAATGTGCAAGTGGTGGCGCAGTGTGGATACTCCTATCCAATCCCGCATCAAACAATGCAAGTCCTTTAGGGTCCTGATATACATCCGGATAAAATTGCGGACAAATCCAACGGCAATCATCAACTAATTTCACCCGCAATTCTTCTTCGGTTTTAGTGCCAAAATACGCGTGTATCCCCGCCCAACTTTCATGATGAGGATTACCCATCCAAAAACCGCAACGGTCGGCAGGTTCGCCTGCAATAATTGCTTTAATTCTTTCTCTGCTATTCATAAATTTTCCCTTGTTAAAATAAGGACAAACCAAAGTCAGGATTTTTATACAGGTCACTAGGCCTGTCAAAGTGACCTTAAGCGAAATTCCTGATTATTTTATTTGAAAATTATTCACCATTATTTCTTTTTTCAAACCTTTAATTTATTAACCACACTTTTTAATTCTTCATCACGTTTTGCTGATGGTTGGTATTCAAGACCTATGTATCCGTTATAACCGGAATTATCCAGAATCGACACAATATTTGAATAATTAATCTCACCCGTGCCCGGGGCTAACCGTCCGGGAAGATCTGCCGCGTGGAAATGGCTGATAAATTGCAGGTTCGCCTTTATAGTATTTATAAGGTTGCCTTCCATATATTGCATATGGTAAATGTCATATAACACCGCGACATGAGGGTTTTTCACCATCCGGCAAATATCAAACGCTTCACGGCTTGACTGCATATATGGCATTTCTGACGCGTTTAATGGTTCTAATAATAATTGCAGGTCATATTTTTCCAAAATCGGTATCGCGTTTTCCACCGTCGCTATCAACCGGTCATGCATATCATTTGGCGTCCAATCGCTTTGCTGCCTGCCACTGATAGAAATTAATTTTCTGCATTGTAATTGGTCACATACCTTTGCCAATGATGATAATTGAGTTGCGATATTCTTAGGCGCATCCGGAGAAATCAAATCGCCGGGACCACAGAATACCGATATTGGCAATTCCAAATCTTTACTGGTATTGGCAATAGCCTGTATATCTTTGCCATCGCTCCCCCAAAATTCAACAGCGTTGGCACCAGCATCCTTTATTAATTGCATCGCCAGTGACGTCGGCATTCCAGCGTAAACCATATCAGCACAAACAGAAACTTTCATTATTTCTAACCCCTTCAAAGAATAATATGAATTATGATAGCATTTTTAAGTGAAGGAGAATATTGTTTTTTTATACTTATCTAATTATTATTTCGTATATCTCCACAAGTAACCATTCACTATTGTAGATTTCGTCCCACAATCAATTAATATTCACCACAAAAGACCACATAGAACACAAAAGAAGAAATTATCATAAAACTCTTTGTGTTCTATATGTTCCTTCGCGGTGAATAATTTTTAATATATTTTTCTTTAAAGCGGTAGTTCAGACTAAATTACCTGTTTCGTGTATTTCGTGTATTTCGTGGTTTAAAATATTAATCAAATAAAGCCTTTGTCCACAACCCATTAATATTCACCACAAAAGACCGCACAGAACACAAAAGAAGAAATCTTAAGAACTCTTTGCGTTCCTTGTGTTCCTTCGCGGTGAATAATTTTTAAGCGGAAGTCCTGACTAAATTAATTTTTCGTGTTTTCGTGGTTTAAAATATTAATCAAATAAAGCCTTTGCCCACAACCCATTAATATTCACCACAAAAGACCGCACAGAACACAAAAGAAGAAAT
>CAZNLA010000243.1:0-8020 GCA_964573385.1 uncultured bacterium | reverse complement strand
TAATTGCGAAACCGAGTATGGGAATAATCCAGTCATGCTGTAACGACTTCGAGTCAACTTTTGATATTAATTGGGTAAAGGTAAGGCAAGGCATAGCAAAATCCACAATAAATAATGCCAATTTACCGGTAATTCCTGCATCAAATACATTTTTTTTACGTACAATATAACCGATAGAGATTACGACAATCATTGCGGCTATTTGAAATAATACAACCATCCAACCTGACATACTTACCTCATTTATTATAACAAATCAGTTCTGATTTCTTTTATTATATTTATCTCTTTTTGATTTACTTTTCTATTTGATTTTGATATTTTTTTCATACATGCAGTTATTTCTGTATCACCCAACTGGGTGAAGTTAGCGCTGAAAATTGCTGCGTATTGTATTAACGGGCGATTACAGGCAGTAGTATATAAATTAAATTGTGTTATGTCACTTTCTTTTGTTATCGCCCATTCGTTTTTCCAACCCTCTATTTTTGATAAATCAGGAAAGACGACAGAACCTTTATTATTTAACCAGTTCGTAGTTGATAAAACATCCCATGATATCATGGTAGATGAACCGGATAAATTACCGGATAATTTTACAGAATAGAATCTGACATCAGGGTAGGCAGGTAACGTTACTTCCGGAACAAAATAACTGCCTGCAGTGGTTGGTGTATATTCACTATTGTTCATATCCGGTGCCAGATAAACAGATTTATGACTGGCATATCCGAAATATAATTGAGTTTGCCGGGTTGTGTTGGCATCGGCGTAAACCATATTTACCTGGTACATATCACCCGGCCATATATAACTTTCCGGCATCTTGGGATAACTGAATTGAAAAGGGTCAATTGCTGATTTTTTACTAAAACTTATCCATGTTCCATTTTTTGTTTTGTAACCCATATACCCAATGCGGGACGAATCAGCAGATTCCTGCGGCATATTATACATTTGTACGGTAAAATCTGATGGGAATAAAAATGTCTGGTTGTCACTGCCCAAAACAATATTAATATTGCTGTCAGCAGTTAAATCCACATTACGCGCAATAAACATGCGTCCGGGTATTTCACCTGCTGTTGTAGGTATGGCAACTATATCATATTTGCCGGAAGTCAGATCAAATGTGGTATTAAATATCTGGTTAGGACTGGTGACTGTATAAAGATAGCCGGAATTGCCAACATTGACGGATAAATAGTTCTCTGGTGATGCTACCCCGGTGGTAGAGATTGATAATTTATATTTCACAGGTGCTGTTGCGCCTGGCAACGCATGACGCAGACGTGGTAATTCGTTTAGGGTGGAATTATAAACCTGGATGAAATTTCCGCTGTTGCTTTGTGATGCTATTGCTATAGAATATTTTCCATCACTATTTGAAACAGGAAAACTGTATTTGCCCGCAGAATATGACTGTAAATATTTCCATTCGTCATCGCCGTTTTTACCGGCAACCCATGCTGCATCTGTTGGAATGGTGCCAACAGTTGTCTGAAGATAAAAAAAAGGTGGTGTGGGGGATAGAACATTATTTGAAATTTTTTCTGATGAATTTCTACTTCCACAGCCAGACATAGTTAAAAGGATGACGGTGATAATGGTATAATAAATCTGCCGGTATGAGTTAGTAATATTCATCTCTGGTACAATAATACAATAAAGCCCAAATTTTTAACAGGAGTCGTCATATGTTTTTTTTAGCAGAGTTTCCATTTCGCGAATTATTAACGCCGGAATTTTGGCATAATCTTTTTGCAAATGGAAAATTATCATCAATAGGTACAGAAAATTTATTGTTAATGATTCTTGCCCGCGTTCTGGTGATAGCCATGATTTTAGTGGTTGCCATGATTATCAGCAGGTTGATGAGTAAATTAGTAAAACGCACTTTGGAAGTAGCATCAGTAAAAACAGGCCATACCGGCAGAAGGGTGAAAACGTTACATGGAATACTCTCTTCTGCAATTTATTATATGGTTGGTTTTCTCGCTCTGGTATCTATTTTATTCGTATTTGGACTCACCTGGCAAAATCTTGCTCCGCTTTTAGGGTTAGCTTCGGTTATCGGTTTGGCCCTTGGTTTTGGCGCACAGAAGTTAGTCCGTGATATTATTACCGGGTTGTTTATATTGGGAGAGAATCAATTTGATGTCGGTGATAATGTGACTATTGGTGGTGTAACTGGTGAAGTTGAGGATATCGGTTTGCGTGTTTCACGTTTAAGAGATGAACAGGGTAGGATGTATTTTATTGCTAATGGTGATATATCTCAGGTATTCAATTCATCCCGTGGCAGGTTGACACTTACTCTGGAATATTCAGTATCACTTAATGAAGATACATCAGAAAATATTGCAAAACTTCACGCGATTGCCAGTGAGGAATTATCAAAATATGATAATCCGGAAGATTGTTGTAAAGAACCGGTGGTAACTGGTGGTGACGCGACCAAGGTAACTGTTAAATTAACTGTGTTAATCCCGGTTGCAAATAAAATTAATGTAGAAAATGCTATTCGCCGAAAAATTGCTCATGCGGTGGCGACAGGTAACATAAAATTAGGTTAAGGTTACAGATAATTAATGGCGTTTAACAAAGTAGAAATATGGCAGATGATGAAAGATAATGATGGTCATGATGTGATTTTTTTGCGTGATGACCGTGGTAAAATATTGTCTATTGCTATAGGTACCTGCGAGGCAACCGCAATTTGGATAAAAATTTCTCCGGACTTTGCATCATCAATAATACGCAGACCATGGTCGCATGATTTGATAATTGCATTTTTACAAAAAGTCGGAGCAGTAATAAATCGCATTGAAATTGATAATGTAGTTGATACTACTTTCTATTCAACCATTCGAATAACATATAAAGACAGAGATATTATCGCGGATGCCAGACCAAGTGATGCCATCGCTTTGGCACTCAGAGTAGGTGCTGAAATATATGTTGATGATTCAATAATGGATGACGCGGGATTTTTTCCCGGATAATGTTAAAATTTGTGTTTTAAAACAAGGTGGAATGTGGAATGATAAAAACAGGCGTAATCGGTGGAACAGGTTGTTACGAATTATCATTTAATGGTGAAAAGAAAAATATCTCTACCCCTTACGGGGAAGTTGAAATTACTGAAATAGATTTGGCAGGGAATAAAATTTATTTTTTACCAAGACATGGAAAATCTCACAACATACCACCTCATAAGGTTAATTATCGTGCCAATATTTACGCAATGCTGGCAATTGGTGTTGATGATGTAATTGCTACGCAGGCAGTTGGCAGTTTAAACAAATTAATTCCTGCAGGTTCATTTGCAATTGCGGGCAATTTTATTGATTTCACCCGCAGTCGCGAGTCAACTTTTTTTGATGGCACCGGTGGAATGGTGCGCCATGTTGATGTAACCGACCCATATTGCCACAGAGTAGCGCAGGGATTGAAAAAAACGGCGGATATTATAACCGGTTGCGAAACATTCAATAACGCGGTTTATGCATGTATGGAAGGTCCGCGTTTTGAAAGTCGTGCCGAAATAATGATGCTTAAAAATATGGGTGTTGATGTAGTTGGTATGACAAGTGTGCCAGAAGTTGTTTTGGCACGGGAAGCAGGATTGTGTTACGCGGCAATATGCATCAGTACTAATTTAGCCGCAGGTATTTCAACAGAAAGATTAACAATGGATGAAATAACTGATGTAATGCAATTAAAATCCGTACAATTACAGACAATAATTATGGAATATATAAAATATCGCATTGATAGTGACTGTTTGTGCAAATCCAGTGGTTACCCGGATGATTTGCATAAATTAACAAAATAATGTAAATTATAACGGCAATAATGCCGATTATTAATAGACTTGTCCGTAAATAAATAGGTGTAGATTTTGAGGCAATTTTTTCGTCAGTCAAGGCGTTTATGTTACTCTTTGGCTGAATTGATAAATGTAAAATGAACTACACTGAATGGCGAAAAAATAGTCCAAAAGATGTCTGTAGTTATTTTTGGACCACTTTAATATATTGAAAGGAGATAAAAAAAAGACTCGTGAACAAATATAAGGCGAAAATTGGATACAGCGCTTTATTTGTTTTGATTCTTGCTGCCATAGCATTGTTTTTTAAAAGCAATGAAAAATTTTGTGTACCGAGCGATTATACATCTTTGCTATTATCTTTACATAATTTATATTTCATTCCGATTCTCGTATCGGCTTTTGTATTTGATCGTATCGGCACCACAATAATTGCGTTATTAGCGGCAATAGCATCAATTCTAACTTTTGCGCCTGCAAGTAATGAGACCATTAATTTATTCCTTGTCAGCGTCAGTGTACGCGTGGCATTCTTTATCGTCATCGGGTATATAGCCGGAAGATTTGCAGAAAGTGCCCGGTCTAATACTGCAGAATGGCAGTCATTATTACAAATTTCCAGAACTATTAATGGTAAATTAGAACTTGATGATACCCTGGAAGAGATAATTAAAATGTCGGTAGCGTTATCATCCGCGGATGCATGTTCTATACAGTTATTGAATACCAACCAGGACCTGTTTTTTGCGAAAACACAGGGTTTGTCAGACCAGTTTATTGAAACCGGATCGAAGATAATTCATGATAATCCAAATATGAAAAAATCTTTGACTGGTGACGATGTTATAATTAATGATATCCGCAAAGCAAAAAATCTTATGCATCGTGAAGATATTTTGGCCGAGGGTATTATTACAATTATGAGCATTCCTCTGCGACAGGCGGAAGAAGTCGTAGGCATACTATCACTTTATCGTAAAAAAAGAGCAGGATTTAAACGACGTGATAAACAGTTGGCCGATGCCTTTGCGGAACAGGCAGTCACCGCAATCCTGAATGCCAATCTGTATATGAATATCCGTAATAATTATCTGGAGACTGTCAAAGCGTTAACCAGAGCAATTGAAGCGCGTGATTCTGTAACCCATGGACATTCTGAAAGAGTAATGCGCATATCTGTCGCTATGGCAAAGGTTATGAAACTAAACCAACAGGATATACAAACTATCGAATTTGGATCAATGCTCCACGATATCGGTAAAATAGGTCTTGACGCTGAGATATTAGACAATTCAGTTAATATGACAATAGATGAAAAAATGATGCTGGAAATGCACCCGATGATAGGTAAAACAATTATTGAACCGGTGGAGTTTTTACGTCCGTGCATACCCATTGTCCTTTATCACCACGAATGCTGGAATGGCTCCGGTTACCCGGAAGGTTTAAAACACGACCAGATACCATACCTTGCCCATATCGTCAGCGTAGCAGAATCGTTTGACCATGCAGTACACGATGGGTATAAACGTAAAAAACCATTGGAAGCATTAATGATTATGAAAGGCGATAATGGCGTTAAATATGACCCGGAGATGTTAAGATGGTTAGAATTAGCATTAAGAACCCTGGGTGATATACCTGTACCAACCCAGGTAAAAGAAAAAATAAAATAGTTTCAAATGTAAAATAAAAACTTATAAAAGTAAGTTAAAATGTATTTTTGGGGAGTAGATATAATCTGCTCCCTTTTTTAATTGACTTGTCTAATATTTTATATCTTCATAAATATTTGCTGGTATGGTAGGGGAGATGCATAGAATTTAACATATCTTTTTTTAATTCTTTTTAGGCTTTTGCAAAACCCAATTATTTCTATTTTTTCTGTACGGAATGCCGTCCCCGGCATTCCTCTTTGAGATAGAAACTCTCTATTTACGGAATGCCGGGGACGGCATTCCCTACAATTCAGACAGGTTTTTCAATAGCCTCTTTTATCTATTAATTCCATAGCCCACGGCAACGCCGCTGGGACTTGATATCATCACAAGATTACGCTCTGTAAGAGCAATATTCATAATAACTTCAACCGATTTCAATATATATTAACCACGGAGTGGTGACATAATGAGTAACCCCAGGCGTCAGCCTGGGGACGTAACTGACAACTAAAATGAGCCTCGGTGAGGTGACTTTATAAACGTCGAGGTGCAATCATTATGTTCTAATCCCCAGGCTGACGCCCCACCTTTATACACCTTTATTGATAATTTTGATGATTCATACCATTATAAATGGCTTTAAATTATTAAAAAACAGCATGATTTGAAAATTTTTTTATCAATTATTGGCAATCTAACCCCTTTAGGGGTGTCATGTTAATAGCATTTTATCAATAAATTAAACCAGAACCCTTTAGGGGTGACATGTAAAAAACGTTTTATATTAAGAACCGGAACTGAAATATAGACACGTTAACATGTCACCCATGAACGTGGTTTATTTTTCATTTTAATTATTCTCGACTATTAATATGTCACCCCTAAAGGGGGTTGGATTGTACTCAAAAAAGAATATTTTACAAAATATAAACTCGTATTCATTAAATGTGTATAAGATGAAGAACTTACGCCTGGGGTTACTTATTAAAATTTTGATATATTCCTTGACAACTTATTCTACCATCAGTATTATTTTCTCAATATGGCAAGAATTGCACGTATTATAATTCCTGATATGCCTTATTATTCACACAGAGAGGGAATCGACGTCATGATGTATTCTTTACGCCGGATGATTATGGCGTAAAGTATATAAGCACTTTAGATATTATATCTGGTATATACGCCAACTAACCCATACCGGACGTCCATGCGGTTCGCAATGATTTTTCGATAAGCTTGAGTCATTGCTGTAAATAGATGTTAAACCACAAATAAGAGGAAAATCGAAATTATAGGAAGGAAATTGTGATGAAATTAGAATTGAGAAGTCTGTCACCGAATTACTTTGTGGGATATTAAGAGGTTAGATATGTATCTTGATAAAATATTATTATTATCGCATGTTAAATATGATGATGTAGTGATTTTGAACTGGTCAAACTTATGCATTAGTCATGTTTCTATGCATGATTTGGATTGTGAAGATAACCATTTTTGTGGACATTTTGAATTTATCAATAGTAAGTTCTTAGCTATTTTTCAATATCTAAACACTCTATATTTGTTGTATGATAACATGTTAATGCATGTAGATGAAATTGAAATACAGTTAGAAAAACACAATAATACTACTTATTTAAATATATTAGATAATGCCAAAAAAATTACATTAGAACAAATATTCACTGATATAGATGATGATGAGATAACACCATTTATAGATATTGAAGATTTTAATTTTTTAATATTTGTATATAACATAGTTAAATCAAAACATAGACAGAAGATTATGTATGAAAATTGTTAACAATAAGATGAAACATAATTACTTGACCGAATCACCCATCATTTTGATATCATTGAAACGGGTAATGATAGTTGGAGAATAAAAATAAGTAACAACTTATAAATTTAGTGCCGTGAGTGGGTCAAAATTGCATTCCGGTTTACATTATTTTATTAATAGAGGTAAATACAATGCATGAAAAATATAATACTTTAGAGAATAAATTGTTGTTATTTATTAACAGTTGTAGTTCTTTATTGCCAGAAGATGTTATCTCTGAGGCTATTGATTATGCTGTTAAATATGGAGAATATGAACTTGCATTAGATTTAGTTTGTTATAATTTATATGAAAATGATTTAAAAATAGATGAAGATACATTGGATTTACTAATAAAAGTAGCTTCTCTTATGGGTATTAATAATGATATATGTTTTAATAATATAAATGCTGTAATAAAAAGTTACTAATAAAATTCGATTTAGTTTTTTTTAGAATATAACTTTTTCTATGAAAGTGGTGTTATGAAAATCATTTATGTTAGTTTTAAGATTCTATAAAGAAGGATGAAGAAATAGATATTTCTATTTTATTGATAGTTTTGTTTGATAAAATATATAAAGAATATTTAAGGTATAGAAATTATGAGTAATTCATTTGATTATATTTTTATCGAATGAAAATAATGTTGTAACTGCTTGCCCTCTACATCCCCTTTTTGCTTAACATAAATGTCCA